>JAITVE010000035.1 GCA_031285975.1 Candidatus Adiutrix sp.
CCCGTTCCAAAGCGGCCGTGCTGCTCTTGGCGGATTTGCTGTGCCTGGCCTTTCTGGCGGTGTTCGTCTATCAGGGAACCATTGTGGCCAAGCGGGTGCTCATGCTCGGCCAGTTTTCCCCTTCCATGCCCTGGCTGCCCATCGGCGTCACCTACGCGGCCATTCCGGTGGGATGTTTTTTCATGTTCTGCAATGTCGTGGTCTACGCGGCCAGGCATTTGCGCACCGCCATGACGGGTAAGGGCGAAGAAGTCTACAACCCGCACGAGATATAGGAGCAGGCAATGGCAGCAACCATTTTTATCGCGTTTTTCGTGCTCGTCGTCATCGGGGTGCCCATCGCCATAGCCCTCGGCCTGTCGTCCATGATTACCCTGGCCATACACAGCCATGTGCCCCTGATGGTGCTGGTGCAGAAAGCCTACAGCGGGCTGGACACCTTCACCCTGATGGCCATTCCCTTCTTCATCCTGGCGGGCAACGTCATGTCCCAGGGGGGCGTGTCCAGCCGGTTGGTGGCCCTGGCCAGCATTTTCTTCGGCCGCTATACCGGCGGCCTGGCCCAGGTTTCCACGGCGGCCTGCACCTTCTTCGGGGCCATTTCCGGCTCCGCCCCGGCCACCACGGCGGCCATTGGCTCGGTCATGGTCAAGCCCATGGAGGCCAAGGGCTATTCCAAGGAATTCGCCTCGGCCTGCGTGGCCGCCTCCGGGGTCATCGGGCTTTTAATTCCGCCCAGCATCAACATGGTGCTGTACGGGGTCATCACCGGCGCGTCCATCGGCAAGATGTTCCTGGGCGGCATCATCCCCGGCATCGTTATGAGCGCGGCCCTGATGCTCGCCAACTATTATATCGCCAAAAAGCACGGCTTCATGGGCGAAACGCCCCCCACCGGGGCCCAGGCCAAGAAAGCCATTCGGGAATCCTTCTTCGCCATGCTCATGCCGGTTATTATTCTGGGCGGCATTTACGCGGGCATCTTCACCCCCACGGAATCGGCTGTGGTGGCCGCCGCCTACGGCCTGTTTGTGGGCGCTTTCATCTATAAGGAACTCACGCTGAAAAAGCTGGGCGCGGTCATCATGTCCACGGCCAAAAGCTCGGCCATCATCATGGTGCTGGTCTCCATCGCCCACTGTTTCAGCTACCTGCTGGCCAGCGAGCAGATACCCCAGGCCATCGGCCAGGCCATGCTGAGCGTTTCCAGCGAACCCAACATACTGCTGATAATGATCTGCATTTCGCTCCTGATCGTCGGCACGTTTTTGGACAACGCGGTCTCCGTGGTGCTGATGACTCCCATCCTGTTCCCCATCATCGACAGCGTGGGCATTGACCCGGTCTTCTTCGGCGTGCTGATGGTGCTGACCCTGGCCATCGGGCAGATCACCCCGCCGGTGGGCCTCTGCCTCTTTGTGGCCTGCAACATTTCGGGCATCACCATTGAAAAGCTGTCCCTGGCCGTCATCCCCTATCTGCTGGTGATGCTGGTGGTCATGCTGATTATCCTTTTCGTCCCCGACCTCACCCTGTTCATTCCCAACATGGTAGAGCTATAGCCCATGATTCCCGGCGGACGCACGCGCCCGCCGGGAATCGAAAATGGGCATTTACTGATACAAACGGGGCTGCACCTTTCCAGGTGCAGCCCCGTTTGTCAAGTAAGCCTTGGGGCCTCACAGCCCCCCGCGCTGGCGGAGAATAAGCGCCAGGGCTGCGTTATCGCCGCTCTTCGAACACATCAAATCTTTCCGCCGCGCTCCTCCTGCAGCAAAGCGCGAATTGTGTTGGCAATCATCAAAATCAAAATAAACAGAAACGGCAGGGCCGCGACCATGGATGAATTGCGCAGGGCCTGCATCCCGCCCACCCATAAAAACAACAGGGCGTTGAGGGAAATGAACACGCCCCAGAAGGCCCGGTTGCCTATGGGCGGGTCGGGCGCGCCGCCCGGGCGGGACCTCTGCGCCAGAACGTAGGTGCCGGAATTGACGGAGGTGACAATCAGGGTCATGCTCAGGCACAGGGTGATAATGATGGTCAGGCTGGCAATGGGGGCTTCGGACAGGAAGATGAACAGGGACTCATCGGAACTGCTGACCATGGACTGGGCTGTTTCCAGAGTGATTTTTCCCGAAAGCGTCCATTCCATGGCCGTGCCGCCGAAAAAGGCGAACCAGATGAAGCAGAGAACGGTGGGGGCGAAGAGGCAGGCCAGAATAAATTCCCGAATGCTGCGGCCCTTGGAAATATCGGCCAGAAAACCGCCCACAAAAGGGGCGAAGGCCAGCCACCAGGCGTAATACATCACTGTCCAGCCGCCGACCCAGTTGAAGCCCACCTTTTTGGCCACTTCGCCCGAGGCGTCGGTAAAGAGGCTGGTGGCGACCAATTTGCTGAAATAGCTGCCGATGGATTCCAGCATCAGGCCCAGGTCAAACACCAGGGGGCCGACGATGACCATGAACGCGATCATAATCAGCACCAGCCACATGTTCAGGTCGCTGATGACCTTAATGCCCTTCTCCAGCCCCTTCATGGCCGACAGGGTGGACAAAAAGCCGATCAGCACAATGACCACCGCCACCAGGTACAGGCCCGGCGGCAGCCCGTATTGGCGGGCGAAACCGGCTGAAAACTGGGTGGCCGCGAAACCGGCGGAAGTGGAAACGCCGCACAGGGTGGCCACAATGGCGAAAATATCAATAATCTTGGCCACGGGGCCCTTGAGCCCCTCCCGGCCCAGCATGGGTTCAAAGCAGGAACTGACGCGGTTGGGCAGGCCCCGGCGGTATTGGAAATAGGCCATGGCCAGCCCGGCGGCGCAGTATAAGGCCCAGGGGTGGAGGCCCCAGTGGAGGAAGGTCAGCCGCAGGGCGTCCGGGGCGGCTGTGGGGTGGCCGTTTTCGTAGAAGGGGGAGGCCAGAAAGTGGGTCATGGGCTCGTTGACCCCGAAATACAAAAGTCCCACCCCGATACCGGCCCCGAAGAGCATACCCATCCAACTGAGGAAGCTGTATTCTGGTGTATCTTCCGGTTGCCCCAGCCTGATGTTGCCGAAACGGCTGAAGGCCAGCAGCAGGGCCAGTAAAAGGGAACTGGCCCCTAAAATGTATATCCAGCCCAGATTGTTAAAAGTGTATTCCAAAGTGTCTTTGATAGCTTTTTCCGCGAACGCGGGGGCCGAAATGATGAAGATGAACAAAGCCAGGTAAATGGCGGCTGAACCTCCGAAAACGGCGCGGTCAACGCTGCCGAGTATTTTTTTCATAAACGTCTTCCTTCCGTGGGCGCAAGCCCCCGCCTGTTATTGCAGGCCGGGGGCTTACGCTGTCAACAGGTCATAGCCATATGCGCTTTCAAGCCGCCGGGTTCATTTGAGCCGGGCGGCGGCTGTCGGCCCGCCGTTTCAGAATCAAGGCCGCGATAAGGCCCATGACGGCCCAGGCTATGCACCAGGCGAACATCATATTGAAACCGATGACAACGTCGCCCTGTTTTTCGCCGTAATCCAGAAAGCGGCTGATAATGGCCGGGGCAAAAATATCCGGGGTCAGGGCTATCAGCGAAATAACGCCGGTGGCCATGCCGGTGGTGGCCAGGGGGATACCTGCCTCCCCCATGGTTGACCAATAGGTGGCCTTGATGACATTGACCAGATACCCCAGGAAAATAGTGAGCACGGCGCAGATCAGCACCAGCTGCGTGCTGATAAAGACCGCGGCCACGCACAGCCCGGCGGCCAGGAAGCCGAAGAACATGCCCTTGCCTTTGGAACTGAACCGGTCAATGATAAAGCCGCCGGTAAACCCCGCGATGGGGACAATCAAAAAACTGCGGAAAATTGACAGGGTGCTGGAAAGTTCGTTGGAAATTTTCAGCACCGTGGTGCAATAGGTGCCCACATAGGTGTTCACCGTAATCCACAGGGTATAGCCGCACATGATGAGGAAAATGCAAATCCAGGTGGATGAACTTTTCAGGGTCTCCAGGACAATGGGCATGACATCTTTGTTTTTTTCCGCGGCGGGGCTTTGGGCCTCACGCTCTTTGTCGATATCCGGCACCATGATTATCACCGCCAGCATCAAAAGGGCGAAGGCGGCGGCATTGATGAAGAGCGCGGCCCGGTAACCGGCCGTCACTTCGGTGAAAATAGACATGGCCCCCAGGCAGGCGAAGGCCACCGCTGTCTGGCCCACGCCGCGCAGCCCTTCGCTCATGCCGAACAAACGCCCCTGTTCCTCATCAGTGCCCAGGTTGCGGATGGCTTTGAGGTAGGGCGACCAAAAAGTGCCCACACTGAAAATGCCGTAAAGGGCGTGGATAATAACCAGGGAATTATAGCCGGGAAAGGTGGCGTACCACAAGGTGGTCACGCACATACCGAAGGTGGAGAGA
>JAITVE010000167.1 GCA_031285975.1 Candidatus Adiutrix sp.
TACTTGATGTGGTCGGCAAACCTACATCATCTTAGCATTCGGGGGTTGCTTTTGCTTAAAGCTAAAGCTAAGAACGCCCCCCACCAGCATAGCTGGTGGTTCAATCAAGCTAAAGCGAATAAATGGATTCCGGCTTTCGCCGGTATGACGGTGGGGGTGGGCAATAGATGGGATGGATGCCCGTCTTGGTCGGGGCCTCATCCAAAAGGCATAGATTCCGGCCTTCACTGGAATGACGGACTGGGAGGGTCGTTTTTGGCAAAAATATAGAAAAGAGGCGGGTTAGGAGAACAATTTTTCATCAAAAATTGGCCAGAGTGTTTATTCAAGTCTTGACCATTTTCGCGCATGTGATATTATAAATAAATTACGCGAAAGGTGAGGCTATGGCGGAAATTATCGCAATCGTCAACCAAAAGGGCGGAGTGGGCAAAACGACCACCGCCGTCAACGTGGGGGCCTGCCTGGCCGCCTCCGGCAAAAAAACGCTCCTGATCGACGCCGACCAACAGGGCAACAGCACCAGCAGCTTGGGCATCAGTAAAAAGAATTTGAAAGAAAGCTTTTACGACTTTATGCTCACTGATGTGCCGCTTAAAGACATCATCATGGACACCCCCGTGCCGGAACTCATGATTGTGCCTTCCAACAACGATTCCGCTGGCATTGACCAGGAAGTGGCCAAGCGGGACAACAGCGGCCGTTATTTCAAGCGTCTGCTCGACGAGCGGCTGGCTAATGAAAATTACGATTTTGTCATCATCGACGCGCCGCCGACCTTGAACCCCTTGGCCATCAACATCATGGCCGCCGTGGGGCGAATTTTGGTGCCCATGCAGGCCGAATACCTGGCCCTGGAAGGTTTGGCCGACTTGATAGAAACCTACAAATGGGTGCGTGAAAACCTCAATCACGATCTCTCCATTTTGGGCGTGCTCATCACCATGTACAGCGGCACCAACCTCTCCAAGGAAGTCGCGGCCAATTTGCGGCAAAATATGAACAGCCTCGTTTTTGATACCGTCATACCCAAAAATATCAAGCTGGCCGAATCGCCGAGTTTTTGTCTGCCCATCATCATGTATGACCCAAAATCCAGCGGCTCCCTGGCTTACCAGGCCCTGACCAAAGAAATATTGGACAGAACCGCCGCGAATTCCGAAGGATGAATTGAGCATAATGAACGCCAAAAAAAGCAGATTGGGGCGCGGCCTCACCGCCCTGGTTTCCCCTGAAAATTTAGACGATCTCCACAGCCCAATTGAACCAACGGTTCTTAGGGCCGAGGCTGGCGTGCCCCTTATGCTGGCCGTGGATATGCTGGACAGCAACCCAGACCAGCCCCGCCGTGATTTTAATGAAAAAGAGTTGGCCTCGCTCAGTCAGTCGATTAAAGCCAAGGGCATCATTGAGCCCCTGGTGGTGAGCAAAAAAGCTGACGGCCGCTATGAAATCATAGCCGGGGAACGCCGCCTGAAAGCCGCCAAACTGGCCAATATAAGTGAAGTACCTGTAATTATTAATAAAAATTTCGAAGAGCCCTCTGACCGCCTGGTTTTGGCCCTTTTGGAAAACCTATGCCGGGAGGATTTAAACCCCATTGAAGAGGCGGAGTCGTTTTTCCGGCTGGAAAAAGAATTCGGCAAAACCCATCAGGAAATAGCCCAGCTTTCCGGCCGGGAACGCCCGACGGTCACCAACACGGTGCGCCGGTTAAAGCTCCCGGAATTCGTGCAGGACGACGTTCGTTTCGCCCGCCTGTCCGCCGGGCACGGTCGGGCTATGCTGGCCTTGACTGACCATTCCCTCTTTCAGCAGCTTCGCAGCGAAGTTATCAGCAAAAGCCTCACCGTGCGGCAGACTGAAGCGCTGGTGAAAAAGCTGAACCGCAAACCGGGGGCGCGGCCTGAAGCCCTTGAAAACGAAGCCTATTTCGAAGCCCTCTCTCAGGCTTTTTCCCACAAGCTGGGCGGGTTGAAAGTGAAGATAAGCCATAGCGGCAAAAACAGGAAGATGGAAATATTTTACACCGGCAATGAAGACCTGGAATTGCTGATGAAGAAATTGGGCGTTGAGCCCGTGTGAGGTTGTGTATAAAACCAGGGATGCGGCCCTCCCCTCTTCTCTCCCTCTTCTATTATAAATTTAAAAAGTAATAGATAATAATAAGGGCCCGCGGTACGGTCAAATAGAATAAATATCCTATGATATTAATGCTTTACGTTAGTAAGTAAATGGCCGGCATTGGGATGTTTTGAACAGTCTTCCAAGCGCCTCTGTTTAAAACCTGACGAATTGAACAATATTGAACAGCCCCTGAACGGGATATAATCAAGCCGCGTCAATAAATTGTAGAATGGGCGGATTAATGAATCGAAGCTACCCCTTTTCGGCTCTGGTGGGCCAGGAAAAAATGAAGCTGGCCCTCATCCTGTCGGTCATCAACCCGGCTTTGGGCGGAGTGCTGATTCGCGGGGAAAAGGGCACGGCCAAGTCCACCGCCGTCCGGGCCCTGGCCGCCCTGCTGCCGGAGCAAAAGGTCATGGCCGGTTGCCGTTTCGGCTGCGACCCCGACCATAAAGACTTCTGGTGTGACGAATGCAAAAGTCGTGGCGAGACTGCCGTGGTATCCGGCAAACGCCGCTTGGTGGAACTGCCCATCGGGGCCACGGAGGACCGGCTCCTGGGCAGCATCAATCTGGAGCAGGCCATCACCAAAGGCGAGAGCCGCTTTGAGCCGGGCCTTCTGGCCGAGGCCAACCGGGGTCTCTTGTATGTGGATGAGGTCAACCTTCTGGACGACCACCTGGTGGATTCCCTTTTGGACGCGGCGGCCATGGGCCGGAATATCGTGGAGCGCGAAGGGGTTTCGGTGAGCCACCCGGCGCGGTTTACTTTGATCGGCACCATGAACCCCGAAGAAGGCGAACTGCGGCCCCAGCTGTTGGATCGCTTCGGCCTGTGCGTGGAAGTTAAGGGCCTGGAAAAACCGGCCGCCCGCCAGGAAGTGGTGAAGCGGCGTTTGGAATTTGAGAGCCGCCCGGACGCTTTTGCCGCCGCTTTTGCCAGCGGTGAAGAGGAACTGGGCCGAAACATTGAACGGGCCAGCGCGGCTTTAAATGGGATAAATCTCCCGGAAGAATCGCTGAAGTACGCGGTGAATATTTGCCTGGCTCTGGGCGTGGACGGCCATAGGGGGGATTTGACGGTGATTAAAACCGCCCTCACTCTGGCCGCCTGGAAAGGCCTTCCGGCCCCCGGCCCTGAGGAAGTTATGGCCGCCGCCGAGCTGGCCCTGCCCCATCGGATGCGCCGCCGCCCCTTCCAGGATGTGGATTTTGATGTTACAGGACGTTTGGAAAATTTAGACAAGAACGAGCAATGAGGTGGAATTTTGGTTGAGATAGCCCCGTTCCGTGGGGTGATGTACAATCCCTCGGAAGTTGAACAGTACGGCGGCCTTTTGGTCGCGCCCCCTTATGACGTGTTGAATGAGGAAGAGCAGCGGGATTGCCTGGCCCAGTCCCCCCACAATATTCTGCGCATTGATTACGGCGAAAAACGGCCCGATGACCCGGAGAAATTCACCTGGCACCAGCGCTCCGCCGACCTTCTGAAAGAGTGGCTGGGTGAAGGCGTGCTGAAACGGCTGGATAAACCGGCCATTTTCCACATCGAAACCACCTGCCAGCATCCTTTAAAAGAAGGCGCCATTGTGCGGCACGGCTTTGTCTGCCTCATGAAGCTGGAAGAATTTTCGGCTGACTCACAAGTGCGCCCCCATGAGAAAACCTTTAGCAGCCATAAGGAAGAACGCCTCAGCCTGATGCAGCACACCGGGGCTAACTTAAGCCAGGTGTTCGGTTTTTTTCCGGATGAAGACCGACAGGCCCTGAAAAACATGACCGCGGCCATTCAAAGCCAGGCCCCAGACATTGACATTAAAGACGCCCGGGGCATTGGCCACCGGGTGTGGGTTGACCGCGACGAGCAGTCTGTGAATGCCCTGGTCAATACCTTGCGCAGCCGCAAAGTCTATATTGCCGACGGCCATCACCGTTACGAAACGGCCCTCAATTACCGCCGCTGGCTCAAAGAGCGCGACGGCGGCCAGGCCGCGCCCTCGTCCGATTATATCATGATGTATCTCTGCCCCATGAGCGACCCTGGCCTGGTGATTTTGCCGACCCACCGCCTCTTGAACCAGTGTGCCCTGCACCCTGATGAAATCATTAACCGCCTGTCCAAATATTTCAAAGTCAGCGGCAAAATTTTCAATGACAGCAATGAAAGCATGATGCGGGAGCGCTTCATCAGCAAGCTTAAAAAGCAGAAGCACAGCCTGGGCCTCTACATGGCCGGGCGCAAGGCTTATTATGTGCTGAAACTGTTGGATTCCGCTTGGGAAGAGGCGGCCCTGCTGCGCGAACCCCGCGAACTGGCCGCGCTGGACACGGTTATCCTCAGCAACGTCATTTTCATGGAAGCTCTGGGCCTGACGGAAAAAGATCTGGACAAGCCCGAGGTCATTTCCTACATTTCCGACCTGCCTGAGGCCATCAACGCCATCAACAGCGGCTGCCTGAGCGCGGCCTTTATTCTCAACCCCACCAGCGTGGAAGACATTTTGCGGGTGACGGAAAAAGGCCTGGTCATGCCCAGGAAATCCACTTTTTTCTATCCCAAAGTCACCACCGGCCTGGTGCTCAACCTGATTGACTGAGGGCGTTATGCTGAAAAATATCGAGGGCCTGAAACTCATCCCGACCAAAACATTTTCCGACAGCCGGGGGTATTTCCGGGAGAGTTACCGCCGCGATATTTTTAGGGACATCCTGGGCCGCGACCTGGAATTTGTGCAGGACAACGAATCCCTGTCCGCCGCCGGGGTGCTGCGCGGGCTGCACTTTCAGCGCCCGCCCCACGCCCAGGCCAAGCTGGTGCGTGTTTTGCGCGGCGCGATTTATGACGTGGCCGTGGACTTGCGGCCCAATTCCCCCACTTTCAAGCAGTGGGCGGCCTTTGAACTGAACGCGGACGACGGCAGCCAGCTTTTTGTGCCCGAGGGCCTGGCCCACGGCTTCTGCGCCCTGACCGAGGGCGCGGTGGTGAGCTATAAAGTCTCGGACTTTTACGCGCCCGAATGCGAGGGCGGCGTCCGCTGGGACGACCCGGAACTGGCCATACCCTGGCCCTGCTCGGGCGCGTCCGCCATTGTCTCCGCGAAGGACGCTGTTTTGCCATTACTTTCCGAACTCAATCCCATAGGGTGGTGAGCCATGAAAATTATGATTACCGGCGGCGCCGGGTTTATCGGCTCGGCCGTGTGCCGCTATTATCTTGAAGAAACCGAGCACGAGATAGTCAATCTCGACTCCCTGACCTATGCCGCCAATCTCAAAGCTCTGGACGAACTGAACCAGTCGCCCCGCCACAGCTTTGTCAAGGCCGACCTCCGCGAAGCGGCCCAGATTGAGGCCGCCTTCCGGGAACACCAGCCGGAGGCGGTGATGCACCTGGCCGCCGAGTCCCACGTTGACCGCTCTATCGACGGCCCGGCGGATTTCATCAACACCAACATCCTGGGCACCTTCAACCTTCTCCAGGCCGCACGCGGTTTTTTCGAAACCCTGCCCGCCGAGAAAAAAGCGAAATTCAAATTTCACCACGTCTCCACTGATGAAGTCTACGGTTCCCTGGGGGACGAGGGCTTTTTCCGGGAAGAGACGCCCTACGCGCCTAACTCGCCGTATTCGGCCAGCAAAGCCGCTTCCGACCACCTGGTGCGGGCCTGGCACCACACCTTTTGCCTGCCGACGGTCATTTCCAACTGCTCCAACAATTACGGCCCTTACCAGTTCCCGGAAAAACTGATTCCCCTGATGATTCTCAATGGCCTGGAGGGCCGCCCGCTCCCGGTTTACGGCGACGGCCTGAACGTGCGCGACTGGCTTTTCGTGGACGACCACGCCCGCGCCCTGGCCCTGGTTCTGGAAAAGGGCCTGCCCGGCGAAAAATACAACGTCGGCGGCCACAATGAGGTGAAGAATATCGAGGTGGTGGAAACCATCTGCCGCCTGCTGGACGAATTCCAGCCCCGCGCCGACGGCGTGAGCCGCCAGGCCCAGATCACCTATGTGCAGGATCGCCCCGGCCACGATCGCCGCTACGCCATCGACGCCGCCAAAATCGAACGCGAACTGGGCTGGAAACCCCGCGAAACCTTTGAGTCCGGCCTCCGGCAAACCGTCCGCTGGTATCTTGACCACGAACAGTGGTGGCGCGACCAGAAACACGCCGCCGGGCAGCGGCTGGGCCTGAAATAAAATTTTCGTCAAAAACCGTTTTCCTGATTTCAGGAAAACGGTTTGTCACAAATGGAGAACACCATGCGCCTCCTCATAGCTTCCGACATCCACGGCTCGGCCACCCAGACCGCCGCGCTGGCCGAACGCATCAAAGAACTGCGCCCTGACACGCTGCTCCTCCTGGGCGACATTCTCTATCACGGCCCCCGCAACACCCTGCCGGAGGGCTACGCCCCGGCGGAGGTC
>JAITVE010000214.1 GCA_031285975.1 Candidatus Adiutrix sp.
ATCCACGCCATGGTTCGGCGGGTGCAGGAAGACGTGAAGGGCTACCGGCTGCGGCTTGAGCCGGTGCTTGACGGCGACAAGGTGACGCTGATGGTTGAGGTGGAAGGCGAGGGCTCTTACCTGCCCAAATACGCCGGCAACCTGGACATTATCACGGCCAACGCCCTGGCCACCGCCGAACGGGTGGCCGAGCGGCTGCTGAACGCGAAAAAATCGGCCTGACGCAGCGCCCACTTCCAGACACATGCGGCAACGCATAGTGAAATCAGGATGATTCCATGAAAAAAATACGCATCATCGATACAACCCTGCGTGACGGTATGCACGCGGTGAGCCACCAGTTTTCGCCTGATGACGTCGCGGCCATCGCCAAAGCGCTTGACGGCATCGGCCTGGACACCATTGAGGTCGGGCACGGCGACGGGCTGGGCGGCAGTTCTTTCCAATATGGCTTCGCCAAAGCGACGGACGCCGACTACATCAGGGCCGCCGCCGGGGTTTTGACCAAAACCAAGCTGGCGGTGCTGCTCTTACCCGGCATCGGCACGCACAAGCACCTGGAAGAGGCCGCCAAATGCGGGGCCAAGGCTGTCCGCATCGCCACCCATGTGACCGAGGCCGACATTGCCGAGCAGCACATCCGCATCGCCAAAGACCTCGGCATGGAAGCCATCACCTTCCTGATGATGGCCCACATGGCCCCGGTGGAGGAACTGGTGCGGCAGGCCCGCCTGTTCGACAGCTATGGGGCCGACCTCATTTATGTGACCGACTCTGCGGGCGCGCTGTTGCCGCACGAAGTGCGGGAGCGCGTGGCGGCGGTGAAGGCCGCCGTGTCCGCGCCGGTCGCCCTTCACGCCCACAACAACCTCGGCCTGGCCGTGGGCAATAACCTGGCGGCCATAGAAGCCGGGGCCAGCTGCGTTGACGGCTGTCTGTGCGGGCTTGGCGCGGCCGCCGGGAACGCCCAGACGGAAATTCTGGCGGTGGTCTTCCAGAAAATGGGCATTGAAACCGGCCTGGACGCCTATAAGGCCATGGACGCGGCGGAAAACATTGTGCGGCCGCGTATGCACCGGCCCATACTGGTGGACAAGCTGGCCCTGGCCACCGGCTGGAGCGGCGTGTACGGCAGCTTTATGCTGCACGCCGTGCGGGCGGGCGCGAAGTACAATGTTGACCCGCGCGACATTCTTATGGAACTGGGGCGCAGGCACACGGTGGGCGGCCAGGAAGACCTGATTCTCAGCGTGGCCAGCGAAATAGCTTCCCAACAGCAAGCCCACTGACGGCTCAGAGGTTCGTATGAAACCGCATCTTGCCCAACGGATACAGACCCTCCAAAAGCATATGTGTGAGCAGCAGCTTGACGCGGTGGTCTTTACCGACCGGGAAAACCTCATTTACTACACCGGGGCCGTGGAAATAGAGTGCATGGCGGCCGTCATTCCCGCTTCCGGCGACCCGGCGCTGTGCTGCCTCTGGCTGGACGCCCCCTATGTGAAAGAGCAAAGCGGGGCGGCCCTCATCAAGCCCTACCGCTTCCCCGCCGCCAATATCGGCCAGAGCATCGTCGAGGCCTTGAAAGAGCTTGCGCCGGAAAAACCGGCGGTCGGCTTCCACAAATATTTTGTGGAATTCTCGGTGTTTGACGCCTTGCGCCAGGCCATCCCCGGCCTTGAGTGGCGCTCGGCCACGGACATTACCTACAGGACGCGGGCCGTCAAAAGCCCCGAAGAACTGGCCCTCATGCGGCAGGCCTGCGTGTGCCTGGAAGCCGGTATGCGGGCCGCCGTTGACTTTGCCAGGCCCGGGGTGACGGAAAGCGCCGTTCTGGCGGAGGCCGATTACGCCATGCGCAAAGCCGGTTCCGAAGGGGCCAGCTTCCGCCAGCAGGTGCTGAGCTGGCCCAAGCAATTGCTGGCGCATCCCTTTGCGGGCAACACCGTGCTTGAGAATAACCAGCCGGTGGTCATTCATCTGGGGGCCAGCTATCAGGGCTATGTGGCCAAAATGTGCCGCACCGTGTTCCTGGGCAATGTTCCCGCCGCACCGCGCGCTGTGTACTCACTCCTCCATGAGGCCCTGACGGCGGGCATGGAGGCCCTGAGGCCGGGCACGACCTCGGCCGCGGTCTACAACGCCATCTACGCCGTGGTGGAAAAAGCGGGCTATGGCGCCGCCTTCCTGGATCATGCCGGGTACGGGGTGGGGATACGCCAGTCGGAATTTTACCCCATCATCGGGCGGGGCCTGGCCCATGAAATACAAGAAAATATGGTTGTCGATCTTTTGCTGCCCACCATCTACCAGCCGCACGTTGGCGGGCCGCGCCTGACGGACATCATTCAAGTAACGCGGGACGGCGGTAAATTCATGACGAACTTTACCCACAGTCTCATCCTCAAATAGCACACTGTCGCCCAAAGAAGGAGTAAGGAGTACAGTAATGGAGCAAAAAAGTTATCTTTCCACGGTCATCGAACCGGGTCCCGGCGTTGCTTCCGGCCTTAAGGATCTTAAATCCCACACCAGTGTGGGCACCATCTCTGCGGGTATTGTGGCGGCCATATTCGGTTGCAGCGGCCCCGCCCTTCTGGTCATGAAAGCCGCCACGGACGGGGGCCTCACCCCGGAACAGGCCATTTCATGGCTCTTCGGCATTTACGTTTTG
>JAITVE010000223.1 GCA_031285975.1 Candidatus Adiutrix sp.
CAGCACTTCCGTTTCGCCCGGTGTCATTTGCCAGAGCGCCGCCAGCGCGTCCTTGGCCGCCAGGCGGCCCAGAAGCCAGCTGCGGTAGGCGGCGGCTGCGGTTTTAAGGCGGCCCTCGGCCCGCTCGCGTTCGGTGAGTTCAGCGGACAGGTCGGCGGCCGAACGCCCCGCGTTATCAAAAACAACCGTCAGCCTGAGCCCGCCCCCGGCCGCGATACGCTGCTTGATAAGCCCAAGCTGGCAGCTTGCATCCATATTTGTTCCGGCGGCTCCGCTCATCTCCCCCCGATACCCATTAACCTTTCTAATGTATACCATACCAGCCCATGAATCAACCTTTATCTTGTTGCAACTATATTAATAGTGATGTAGCGCGGGCCGCCCGAAGGAGAACCGCAATCGCGCCGATGAACACGATGTTTGGGAAGAACTTCTGCCGCCCATGACCCCGCGAAGGCCGCAGCCGGGCCGGGAGAGGCTGGCCTTCAGGCGCCGCTTGCGGCCGCTTCATTTGAAAAAACAGTCTCCAATGCGACTAATATATGCTATAATAAAAATTCTTGACTTGTATGAAAGCACGGAAGGATATTTTTCCCAAAAAGGGGCCGCGGCTCGGCGCCGCTCCAGCCGGGCCAGGTTGGAAATTTTTCATTTTTGTCGCCGAAGAAGCTTTCGGAGGGCAATTCAGAGGCCTATTTATGGATTTTTTTAGGGGCCTAAGCGGCAAGATGTTGTGCCGACCCGGAAAAAGCCCCCAATATAGTGCACAACTTATTAAAATTTATACATAATTAGCATAAATAGCTTGACAATGTCGCTTTAAAGTGGTGAAATGTTCCAAACGTGATAAGAAGTCACGAGGCTTCTGGTCCTGTGTGGAAATAGTATGTTCAACCTTGAAGGGTATTTTGAGGGATCAGGGTTGACATGAGCCGCCGCCACTGGACGGATTAATTGGGGGCAAGTTGAGTGGCACTGTTTCCCGTAGCGTCAAGCGCGAGGAAACTCACCGAGATTGTCCGGTTTGGCCGGGCAGCCTCTCAATGAGCAACGAGGTAATGAAATTGGCACAAAATTCTCTGAAGGTCATCAGGGAACAGCTTTTAATGAGCAAGGCCGAACTGGCCCGAAAGGCTGGAGTTTCGCCCCTGACCATTGACCGTATTGAAAACGGCAAGTCCTGCCGCATGGAAACCATGCGCAAGATTATCCTGGCTTTGGGCTACACTCTGGAAGATAAGGATAAAATCTTCTCGGACAATTCCTGAGCGTCCGCCGTCCCGGCGATTGGCGGCGGAAGATGTGAAAGCGCTTTTAATAGTATGCACCCGGCCGGGCCGCCCGGTCGCCACACGTGCTTCGTCGGCATATGGCCCCTCTGGGGCAAACGGGTTTGGAAGCCGTGTCCCGTAGGGGCCTTGGTGCTCCTATGGCCCGGCGCGGGCCGGATATCGGCCCCCGCCGGATATGTTAAGACCAGACGCCGGAGAGCGTCGGAAGACAAGGGTTCTCGAAATGGCAATTAATGTATTGGGCATTGATATCGGTTCCTATGCGGCCAAGATCATTACGCTGGGCAGCATAAAAGGCAACCGGGCCACCCTCACGGGCATGGGCATGGCCCAGGTGCCCACGGATTTGGTTCTGAACTGGGAGGATGAACCCGCCCCGGCCAAAACGGCCATCAGTCAGGCCATGAAAAATCTGGTGGCCAAGAATAAAATTTCAGGGAAATACGTCTCCACTTCCGTCAGCGGCGATTCCATTGTGGTGAAAAAAATCACCATGCCCATCATGTCGCCTGCGGAGTTGAAGACAGCCGTCATTGGCGAGGCCGAGCAGTATATTCCTTTTTCCATCAGCGAAATCAACCTTTCGTACCATGTGCTGGACACGTCCCGCGACGAAGGCCAGATGACGGTGCTGCTGGTGGCCGCCCGGAAAAAGGTGGTGCAGAACTACATGGAAGCCATGGCCGTGGCCAAGCTGAAACCGGCGGTCATCGACGTGGACGGCCTGGCCCTCTGCAACGCCTACGAGTTCACCTATCCCGGCCACACCGACGACGTGGTGCTGGTGGACATCGGCGCCAACATGATTAACACCATCGTCATGAACCGGGGCATCCCCATGGTCATCAAAGACGAGCAGGGCGGCGGCCGCTACCTGACCTACGAACTGGCCACCGTGCTGGACACCGACCTGGAACAGGCCGAGGCCATCAAGTTCGGCTCGGAAGCCGCGCCCAACCCGGGCGAAGCGGCGGAGGTGGTGGATCGCATTTCAGCCAACTGGATCGCCGCCGTGGAACGGGTTATGGACTCGGCCCGCGCCGAAAACGCGCTCTACCGGCCCAAAAAGATTCTCTTATCCGGCGGCAGCAGCCTCCTGCCCGGCCTCACCAGCGAGTTTCAGAAATATTTCGGCTTGGAAACAACGCTTTTCAATCCTTTGCTCAACCTTACCTATAACGCGAAAAAGTTCGATCCTGATTATCTGCGATATATCGGGCCCCAAATGGCCGTCAGCTTCGGCCTGGCCCTGCGAAAGGTGGAAGTCCAGTGATTACCATAAACCTTCTGCCCATTGCGGCGTTCAAGGAAAAATACACCGGCAAGATATTCCTGGCCGCCTATGCCATAGCTATGCTGATACTCGGGGCGGCCCTGTTCTCTATCAAAACTAATATGATGGACACCACCCTGGCCAGTCTTCAGGGGAATCTGAGCTCCCAGCAGAACCAGCTCACGGCGTTGCAGAAGCAGGTGACCGACGCGTCGGCCGTGACCAAGGTGACCTTCCAGAAGTGGGAACAACTGGTGTCCATCATTGAGCTGGAAGAGCGCCGCCGCGACCAGACCCGCCTGTTCGTGGAACTGGAGCAGCTCCTGCCCAAAAACGACGCCTGGTATCTGAGCCTGTCGCACGACAAGGGCACCCTGTCCCTGGAAGCCATATCCCGCGACAAGGACATTGTCAGCCAGTTTTTGAAGAGCCTGGAAGAGGCCGACTACATTGACAAAGAAAGCGTCAACCTCCTGGAAATTACCCAGGACATGGTGATAAACGGCATGACGCTGACAAAGTTCAAAGTCACGGCCAAGACCGTTTTCCCCATCCCGGAAGTCATCGACCAGGGTATGCCGGATTTCGGCCTGCCCTCCAGGGAAGCTTTCCTCAAAACAGTGGAAGCGGCGGCCCCGGACTTGGTGGCCAATATTAAAACCCTGGCCGCAAAATCCGGCCGGGCCCTGTAAAATAAACTAATTTGAAATTTTTTTGAAGGAGGCCGTCGTGGCCAAAGCACCGCCGAAAAAACAGTCGAAATCTGATTTTGTAGATCAAATCGCCAAACTGTCCAAGGGGGCTAAAATAGGGGTTTTCGTGGGCAGCCTGGTATTGGTGGGCGCGGCTTTTTACATGCTGGCCTATGTGCCGTATACGGAACAGCAGGCCAGCCTGCATAGCCAGATCAGCAGCGCCCAGAGCAATATCAGCACCCAGCAGGCCACGCTGAAAAAGCACGAGGCCGTCAACAAGGAAGCGGCGGCCATTGAAGCCTCCTATGAATACATGCAGAAATTCCTGCCTGTAGAGACGGAAATGCCCCGCCTGGTGCTGATGGTCTCGGAAATCGCTTCCAAGGCGGGCCTGGCCGACGGCGTTACCCTGTTTGCCCCCAAGCTGCCTGCGGTGGTGCGGGACAATTACGCGGAAATTCCCTTTTCCATGAACTTGAAGGGCGAGTTCCTGACCGTGCTGACCTTCCTGTATGACTTCAGCCGCATGGACCGCATCGTCAACATTACCCAGGTTGATATCGGCACGCCTGTGATGGTGGATGCGAGAAGAGAAATTTTCCACATTTCCGTCAAATGCGCGGGCAGCACCTACCGAACCCTGACGGAAGCCGAACTGCTGGCCAAGTCAGCGCCACCGGCCAAAAAGAGATAAGGGGGG
>JAITVE010000268.1 GCA_031285975.1 Candidatus Adiutrix sp.
TGAATTCCCCAAAATCACCAGCTGGATCAGGGCCGTCAGCCAAGACCTCAAGCTGGTCAAGGACATGGGCCTCAGCGAAACCGGCATTCTCACCTCGATTTCCGATTACCACATTTACCTGAAGCTGGGCCTCACCCGCGCTCAGGCCGTGGAAAATTACCTCACGCTGGTCAAGGAAGCCCTGTCCCTGGGCATTACCCCGCGCTGCCACTTTGAAGACGTGACCCGCGCCGATATCTACGGCCTGGTCATCCCCTTTGCCCAGCGGCTCAAAGAGTTATCCGACGAATCCGGCACCAAAATCATCATCCGCCTCTGCGACACCATGGGCATGGGCCTCACCTACCCCGGCGCGGCCCTGCCCCGCTCGGTGGGCAAGCTCGTGCGGGCCTTCATTGAGGAAGCCGGTTTTGACGGCGCCGACCTGGAATGGCACGGCCACAACGACTTTCACAAGGGTTTCATCAACGCTTCCACCGCCTGGCTCTACGGCCTGGGGGCCATCAACAGCAGCTTGTTGGGCTTTGGCGAACGCACCGGCAACACGCCCCTGGAAGCTTTGCTCGTGGAATACGCGGCCCTCACCGGCGGCCTGGCCGGGATGGATCTCACCGCCGTCACCGACATGGCCCGCTATTTTGAAAAAGAAATCCACCACCGCATCCCGCCCTACCAGCCGCTGGTGGGCCGCGATTTCAACGTCACTTCAGCGGGGATTCATGCTGACGGGCTCTTGAAAAACGAGGAAATTTACAATATTTTCGACACCGCCGCCATCCTGGGCCGGGCCCCCTCCATCTCCATCAACGATAAATCCGGCGCGGCCGGCGTGGTGCGCTGGCTGAACCAGCGCCTGGGCCTGAGCGGCGAAGCGGCCCTGGACAAGCGGCACCCCGGCATTCTGAAAATGACCAAAGCCGTGGCCAGGGAATACGAGCGGGGCCGCAGCACCAACATGTCCAACCGCGAGCTGGAAAACCTGGCCCGGCACTACCTGCCGAACTGCTTTATCTCCCAGTTCGACCGCCTGAAGGCCAAGGCCCGCGACCTGGCCCAGGGCTTGATTGGCGACATGATTGAAAACCCTGAAATCCGCTCCATGAGCCCAGAACGCCAGGAAGCCATTATGGAGCAATGGGTTACTGAAATACCCTTCATCCAGTTCATGTACGTCACCGACAGCCGGGGGGTCAAAACCACCCTCAATGTCGTGTCCCTGCATGAAAAATCAAAGTTTTTGGATTCCACCACCATGGGGGTCGGCGCCAACCTCTCCGACCGCATCTGGTTCGTCAAGCCCATGGACGACGGCAAGGTGCACGTCACCGATTTCTACACCTCCCGCTTCACCGGGGCCTTGTGCATCACCGTCAGTGGGCCCATCCGCAACCACAGCGACGAAATTATCGGCATCCTGGGCCTGGACATCCGCTTTGAAGATTTGGCCAACATGGAAGCCGCCGAGTTCCACACCGCCGACGACGACGATGTGGAGGAATAAGCAGCCAAAGCATTGAAATCAAAGGGCCGGACTGTTTGCGAAAAGTCCGGCCTTAGGAACAGTTCAGGAATAATTTGTACGTTTTCCTGGCAAGGCGTTCTCATTTTGGCCGGATTGTTGGCGGCCAAAATGAGAACAACGCAGCCAGGGAGGTGTACAAGTTGTTCATGAACTGTTCTTTACCTTTTATGACAGGGAGAAGCACCATGAGCGAAAAAACCTTCAGTTGCGCCGACTGCGGCGTCCAGGCCTGCAAAAGCGCCCAGGCGGACAAATATCCCCAATTTTGCCCCACGAAAAATATCGACCCCAAATTGGTGGAGGGCTCCCTGGCCCGCTACGCCGCCAATGAAGAAGCGAAAAATCTGGTGGGCGTTTCCTCAGTTTTGGAAGCCGAATTTTACTGCAAACTCTGTAGGGTGGAAGAGACCATCGAGTTCATCAAACGCATGGGTTATAAGAAGATCGGCCTGGCCACCTGCGTGGGCCTCTTGCGGGAGACGAAAATTTTCGCCAAAATTCTGCGCGACAACAACATCGATTATTTCGCGGCCTGTTGCAAAACCGGGGCTGTGGACAAAGAGACCCTGGGCCTAACCCCCGAGCAAAAAATCAACGGCGGCTGCGGCCATGAGTCCATGTGCAACCCGCTCCTGCAAGCCGACGTTCTGGCCCGCGAAGGCACGGATTTCAACGTGGTCATCGGCCTGTGCGTGGGCCACGACTCCCTGTTCCTGAAAAATTCCCAGGCCCCGGTGACGGTCATGATCGTCAAAGACCGCGTCATGGGCCATAACCCCGTGGCCGCCCTCTATGCCGCCGAAGGCATCTATTCCCGCTTCACCGATGTCTCCAAATCCTGGAAAACCCCGGCGAAAGAGTAGATTCAGCCGTCAATCTCGGCGATCATCCGGCTGACGAGTTCCGGCGAATAACGGGCCCCCGCCGCCAGCAATTTGTCGGCGTAGGGCCGCAAGGCGGGGATCAGGCCCAAAATCTTGGCTCTGCCCAAAAGGCCCAGCACGCCGACCACGGAAAGCCCGACCGCCTTGGCCAAGCGGCGGCCCCGCAGGTCGTCCAGGCAAACCGCGTCAATGCCCCGCTCCAACGCCAGTTGAATGACCGCCGCTTCGCCGTCGTCCAAAGTGGCCCGAATCATTTCTGGTATAGGCGATTTGAGGTCAATCGTGCGCAGCCAGGGCGCGTCAACGGCCTGATAGCCCAGCGCCACACCGGCGGCCAGTTCATCCATAACGTTTTGCGGGGCAATAAATTGGTGGGGAAGCCGGGCCGCGACGGGCAAAGCCTCAATCTTGGCCAGCAAAATCAGCGGCCCGGTATCAATGACAATACGGGGCTCAGCCGCCATGAGCGAACCGCAACTCGTCATCCGCATCGTCGGCTTGCAGGTTGACGACGGCATAGCCATCCCGGTGCAGCCGCTCCATGAACTCTACTGTGCCTAAACCGCATAATTTGGCGGCCTGGCCCAGGCTGAGCCGGGCTTCAGCAAAGAGTTTCGCGGCCACCGCCATTTTTGCCGTCGCCGCCAGTTCAGACGCGGACAAGCCCGCGCTGGCCAGCACATCGTCGCTATAGGGTATCGTTATAAAACTCTCGGAACTGGGCACCGAACACCTCTCTTCATCGTTAAATCATAGAAGCATCCATCCTGGAAGTCAAGGGCAAGAAAGGGCGCAAACATTTCAGCCTATACTGTTTTATTCTTCTCGGCCTTATTGGCGGCCACGGTTTTGCCAATGCAGTCCGAGGCGGTGCTGGCGGGGCTCTTGTTGTCCGGCAAGTATTCCGCGCTCGCGCTGGTCGCGGTGGCCGGGGTGGGGAACGTCCTCGGGTCGTGGATTAACTGGTGGCTGGGGCGGTATATCGAACGCTGGAAAGACCGCCGCTGGTTTCCCGTCACGCCGGAGGCGCTCGGGCGCGCTGAAGGGTGGTATCGCCGGTACGGCCGCTGGTCGCTCCTGCTCAGTTGGGCGCCGGTTATCGGCGACCCGCTGACCGTGCTGGCCGGGGTGCTGCGCGAACCGTGGCAATCGTTCCTGCCCCTGGTCGCCGCCGCCAAAATCGGCCGCTATTGCGTCCTGGCGGCCATCGTGCAGGGCTGGTTCGGGCAATGACGAATATTCTGGCACGCAAAATGCTTCATAAAATATAAGGACTCCGGGCGGCTGTTCGAAGCGCCGCTGGCAGTCAAAACATACCCAGAAATTTTGGTTGAAAAATCATCGGGGCTGGGTTAGAATACTACTATACTGATTATATACGCTGAACTTTCGGCTGATAAATCAACACGATATCAACAGAAAGCGGGGTCTGCGCGCAGGCCCGGGATCAGCGAGGAGCGCCATATGCCTTTTTCCCTTAAGGCGGATGAATTTGCCTGGACTCAGGAAGACGTGAGCCCCGCCCGCAAGCCGGAGCCGCAGCCGTCGGAGCCGGTTGACCATGCCGACGAGTTTGAAAACATCACTGCCTGGTGGTGGAACCCCGAGGCCGCCAGCCGCGGCGCCTCCCGGCCCCAGGCCGACGAAAGCGGCGAAGCCCATGCCGCCCAAACGCCGGAGGCGGCAACTGTGGATCAGCCCCGGCCCGCTGGCCGCTGGGCCGGTCAGGCCCTGGGCGTGTATCGCCGACTGGTGGGCCGCACCATCCGGGAAATTTTGTCCGCCCAAAATTTGGCCGAAAATTTCGCCACCGACGAAGCCTTGAGCCAGATATATTTAGCGCTGGAGCCCCAGAAGCGGGCCGAATTTAACTGGGAAGTGGCCGAACTGGTCAAGATGCGCCTGGAGGCCCTGCAAGTCTGGCTGCCCCAGTTCACCCCGGCCCCTGAAGAAAATGCGGACGAAGGGCACGAGCATCAAAAGCGGCTGGTGTTCTCCGGCCCGGAGCGGCGCGGGCTCGGCGAGGAATTCGTGCCCCCGGATAAGCAGTACGACCGGCTGTGCCTCATCGACTTTGTGGCCCCCCAGCCCAAAACCAGGGCCGAGCGGTTTTTCCTGAAAAATTACAATGAGCTCTTCCAGGCCGCCTATGAAAAAACCCTGCGGGAATTCGGGCTCGACCCCTTCGGCATGGGCTCCACAGGCCTGGAACGCCGCCAGGAAGTGACGGACGAGGAAGTGAATATTTACGAAGTCTGCCGCGCCACCTATGACAAAATGGACGCCACCCCCATGGTCGCGGCCCTGGCCCTGGCCCTGGGCAGACTGCTTATTTAAGAGTCGCTACAAAGTCTCCACAACAGTGCAACGGTGCGCCCCAGTCATTACAGATTGGGGCGCACAGTTGTTTTAAGGCCTCAGCTCCTTATACAATGCCTTGGCGTATTTTTTGGGCGGCATAGGTTTGATTATTCCGCGCCAAGCTGTTTGACGGCTTCGGCAGCGGTCAAAATTTCCTGCTCAGTGTTGAAGTGGGAGAAGGAAAAGCGCACCGCGCCCTGCTTTTCCGTGCCGAAGCGGCGGTGCAGCAGCGGGGCGCAGTGGGCCCCGGCGCGGACGGCTATGCCGTGGTCGTCGGCCAGGCGGGCCGCCACTTCTTCCGACGGCCAGTCCCCCAGGTTGAGGGTCACAATCGGGGCGCGGCGTTCGGCGTGGTAGTCGCCGTACAATTTTACGCGGTCGCAGTTTTCCAGTTCCCGGTAAAAAAGGCGGGCCAGGCGGTCGGCTTCAGCCCACAGCGTTTCCGGGCCCATATGGCGCACGTAACCCAGCCCGGCCGCGAGCCCGGCCAGGCTGTGGCCCGCCAGGGTGCCCGCTTCCAGGCGGTCGGGCAGGGCCTCGGGCTGGGTGAGCGCAAAGGAGCGGCTGCCGCTGCCGCCCACCATCAGCGGCTCGGGGGTGAAGCGTTCGCTGAGGCAGAGGCCGCCCGTGCCCTGAGGGCCATACAGGGATTTGTGGCCGGTGAAGCACAGCGCGTCGGCCCCGAGGGCTTCCATGTCCAGGGGCGCGAGCCCGGCGGTCTGGGCCGCGTCGATGATGAAAATCAGGCCGCGCTCCCGGCAGAAGCGGCCAATCTCGGCCACGGGGGCCACATTGCCGGTGAGGTTGGAGGCGTGGGCCAGCACCACGGCCACGGTCTCTTTCCGGCAGGCTTTGGCGATGTCGCCCGCCGCGTACAGGCCTTGTCCGTCAACGGGCACGGCGGTGTAGCCGCCGCGCCGGTGCACAGGGCGGAGGACGGAATTGTGCTCCATTTCGCTGGTCACGATGTGCCCGCGAAGGGAGGCGACGGCCAGGTTCAGGGCCTCAGTGGCGTTTTTGGTGAAAACAACCCGCTCAGGGTGGGGGCAGTTGAAAAATTCGGCAAAGCTCTGGCGGAGCGCGGCCACGCAGCGCCCGGCCGCCAGGGCCGCCGCGTGGGCCGAGCGCGAGGGATTGCCGAACGAACCCAGGGCCGCAACCACGGCCTCGGCCACACACGGCGGCTTGGGAAAGCTGGTGGCCGCGTTATCCAGATAGATCATGGGGAAACCTCGAACGTTTACTACACTCGTCATTCCGGCGAAAGCCGAAAGTCATTGCCAGGGAAGCAGATGCGAACATCATGCTTCACTGGAAATGGATTCCTGCCTCCGCAGGAATGACGGCGGTGGGGAGCCATTTTAAGCGGCGGTTTTATCGCCCGTCTTTCAGCGCACGGTTCAACTGGGTCAGGGCCTGCTCCAGAGTTGCTTTGGGGCAGGCCAGATTCATACGGTAAAAGCCTTCGCCGCCGGGGCCGAATTTGGCGCCTTCGTCGAGCCAGAGCCCGGCGCGGGCGGTTATCAGGTCGTCCAAATCCTGGGCCGATAAGCCCAGGGCGTTGAAATCCAGCCAGGCCAGGTAGGTGCCTTCGGGCTCTATGAGGCGGACTTTGGTTCCGGCCAGGGCGCTTTTCAGCAGCGAGAGGTTGGCCCCTAAATATTCGCGCAGTTGCTCCAGCCAGTCGCGGCCGTGTTCGTAGGCCGCCTGGCAGGCCACGAGGCCCAGGTTGTTCAGTTCCCCGGCCCCGGCGTTGCTTTTTTCACGCGCGAATTTTTCCCGCACTTCTTTATTGGCGATGAAAATATTGGAGGCCTGCAAACCGGCCAGGTTGAAAGTTTTGCTGGGCGCGGTGCAGATGATGGAGTTTTGCGCGAATTCCGGGGACAGGGCCGCGAAAACATGGTGCCGGTGGCCGGGCCAGGTGAAATCGCAGTGGATTTCATCCGAAACCACCAAACACTTGTGCTTCAGGCAGATGCGGCCCATGGCCGTCAGTTCGTCCGCAGTCCAGACGCGGCCCACGGGGTTGTGGGGGCTACAGAGGACGAACATTTTCACGGCGTGCGTGACGATTTTTTCCTCAAAGTCAACCAGGTCGATTTCGTAGCGGCCATCTCTATAGACCAGGCCGTTGTTGACCAGTTTGCGGCCATTGGCCGTGACCAGGCGGGCGAAGGGGTGGTAGACCGGCTGCGGAATCATCACCGCTTCGCCGGGCGCGGTTTGGCTGCGGATGGCCAGGCCCAGGGCAAAAACCACGCCGGGGGAGGTCACCAGCCAGTCCCTCTCAGTGCGGTAGCCGAAGCGGTCGGCGAACCAGTTTGCCGCCGCCGTGGCGTAGCCGTCAGTGACCAGGTTGTAGCCAAAGATGCCCCGGCGGGCGGCGGCCATGATTTCGGCGGTGACTTCCGGCGGGGCCGGGAAATCCATGTCGGCCACCCACAGGGGGATGAGCCCCTCGGGTTTGCCCATGAGGGCGGCCCCGTCGTATTTGATGCAGCCGCTGTGGCGGCGGGGGGTTATTTCGTCGAAGTTATATTTCATGACGGTCTCCGGTCGGTTGGGAATGTTTGAAGTATACAATAAAAATCCCCCGGAGAACAGAGTCCGCCGGGGGATTTTTTACGAGGCGAGGGCGCTTAGAAGCGGGGGCCGTTAAAGGCTTCCGACATCTTGGCGATGTACTCGTATTCGTGGTTCACCCGCTCGGTGATGGCGGCCACGTCCTCGGGGGTCAGGTGCCGGAAGCGGCCCTGAGCCTTGAGGTAGTCGGCCACGGGGATGGGGTTGTCCACCTTTTTGTTCAGCACGTACTGCCCGTCGATGATTTCATACAGCGGGAAAACCCGGCTGTTGACCGCCAGGCGGGCGCTTTCCACCGACAGTTCGGCCTTCATGCGCCAGCCCGTGGGGCAGGGAGCGTAAACGTGGATGTAAGCCGGGCCGGGAATGGCCGCCGCCCGGCGGATTTTGTTCATCATGTCCAGGTGGAAGGCCGGGCTGGCCGTGGCCACATACGGAATGTTGTGGGCCGCGGCAATGGCCGGCATGTTCTTCTTCCAGGTGCTCTGGCCCTTGGAGAGTTTCCCGGCGGGCGAAGTGGTGGTGCTGGCCCCGAAAGGCGTGGCCGAACTGCGCTGGATGCCGGTGTTCATATAGGCCTCGTTATCGAGGCAGATATAGGTGAAGTTTTCGTGATAGCGTTCCAGAGCGCCGGAAAGGGCCTGGATGCCGATGTCGGCCGTGCCGCCGTCGCCGCCGATGGCCACCACGGGGATGCGCTTGTCGGGCAGCTTGCCCTTGCGGCGCAGAATGGTGTTGCCCGCGTCCACGCCGGAAGCCACGGCGGCCGCGTTTTCAAAGGCCACGTGAATCCAGGGCATTTCCCAGGCGGACTGGGGGAAGGGGCCGGTGCAGACTTCCATGCAGCCGGTGGCCGAAACGGCCATGAACTCGCGCCCTAACGCCTTCATCAGAAGGCGCAGGGCCAGCACTTCGCCGCAGCCCTGGCAGGCCCGGTGGCCGGGGGCCAGGGAATCGGGGCCTTTGGGGAAAGTTTTGGCCGTCACTTTTTCGAACGGCACTTCCATTGAATTGAGGTATTTCATTCGTTCACCCCCACCATCTCAAAGTGGCCCTGGCGGCCGGTGGAGCCGATCTCTTTGGCCCGCTCCACAATGTATTGGAAATGATTGCGCGGCACGTCGCGCCCGCCGAGGCCCAGGAGGAAGTTGGAGATTCTGGGGCGATTTTCTTCGTGATACATCAGCGCCCTGATTTCCGTGGCCACGGGGCCTTCCGGGAAGCCCGGGGTGAAGTGGCGGTCAACCACGGCCAGGTATTTGGCCCCGCCGATGGCCGCCCGCAGCTCTTCCACCGGGAAGGGCCGCCACAGGCGCAGGCGCACCAGGCCGACCTTTTCGCCCGCGGCGCGCATTTCGTCCACAGCCACCATGGCGGTTTCGGAAATGGAGCCCATGCTGACGATGATGGTTTCCGCGTCTTCGGTGCGGTAGCTTTCCACCAGCTTGTACTGGCGGCCGAAGATTTTGGCGAACTCGTCAAAGGCTTTGGTGACGTAAGGCTTGGAGGCCAAAAGCGCGTCGTTGGCGGCTTTTTTGGCTTCGGTGAAATATTCCGGCCCGCCCAAAAGGCCCATGGACATGGGTTTCTTCACGTCCAGCTTGTGGTCGGTGACATAGGGCGGCAGGTACTGGCGCACCTTGTCCTGCTCGGGGAACAGGATGGGCTCGATGAAGTGGGACAGGGTGAAGCCGTCCAGGTTCAAAATCACCGGCATCATCACGTTTTTGTCTTCGGCGATGCGGAAGGAGATGATGGACATGTCGGTGGCTTCCTGGCCGTTTTCCGCGAAAATCTGAATCCAGCCGCAGTCGCGGATGCTCATGACGTCCGAGTGGTCGTTCCAGATGTTCAGGGGCGCGGAGATGGCGCGGTTGGCCACGGCCATCACGATCGGCAGGCGCATCATCGGGGCGATAAACACCATTTCCGCCATGTAAATCAAGCCCTGGGAGCTGGTGGCGGTGAAGGTGCGGGCCCCGGCGGCCGAGGAGCCCATGCAGGCGCTCATGGCCGACTGCTCCGATTCCACGGGCACGTATTCGGCGTTCAGTTCGCCGTTGGCCACCAGGTCGGAGAGGTGTTCCACGATGTGGGTCTGGGGGGTGATGGGGTAGGCGGCCACGACTTCCGCTTCCGCCAGTTTCACCGCTTCGGCGATGGCCAGCGAGACCTCGATGCCGACCGGTTTGGCGCTGTCAGCTGCTTTCATGACTAAACCTCCTCAACCACCATCTGGATGCACTTCTTGGGGCATTCCTGCGCGCAGACGCCGCAGCCCTTGCAGTAATCCAGATCGGCTTTGTAATATTTTTCCTCGGCGCCCATGTCCTGATACACCCCGTCAGGGCAGTAAATGTAGCAGAACCCGCAGTAGACGCACTTTTCGCGGTCCAGCACCGGGCGGGCCGAGCGCCAGTCGCCGGTCTTAAAATTCTTGGTCGTGCCCGGCTGGGCGGTGAACCCCAGGGGGATGTCCTTCACCTTCACCGCGCCTTCCACGGTGACGTTGATTTTCTTACTCATGCTCAGCCCTCCGCCTTGATGGAATTGTAGGCGCGCTCAAAGGCCTCCTGGTTTTTGGGAGCCAGAGCCGGGCCGAAACGGTTCATCAGCGGCTCGCGCACCTGGTCAGGGGTGGCCACGCCGCAGGCTTTGCTCAAAGCCCCCATCATCACGGTGTTGGTGATGGGCACGCGCAGCACTTCCAGGGCGATGGTCAGGGCGTCGATGGTGGCGATTTTCTGGGTGAAGCCGTGCTGCTGGCGGATACTCTCCACCGGGTGGGCGGAGTTGATGATCATCAGGCCGCCGTCTTTCAGCCCGGCATCAACCTTGGTGACGCTCATGACGCTGGGGTCGAGCACCACCACCACGTCGGGGTTGTACACCTTTTCACGGATGCGGATGGGTTCGTCGGAAATGCGCAGGAAGGCCGTAACCGGGGCTCCGCGCCGTTCGGGACCGAAACTGGGAAAGGCTTGGGCGTATTTGCCGCTGCCGATGGCCGTCTGGGCCATGAGTTCGGCCGATGTGACCGCTCCCTGCCCTCCACGGCCATGGAACCTGATTTCTATCATGTTCTTCTCCTGGCCAAGATGTCTCCGAGCGCGCTTATGCCGCCTACCCGGATTATTACGGATGAAAAAATGCGCCGTAGCTTCAGCCCCAAGGCTTCCGCACAGCGGCAACCCGCCCCCTGTTTGGCTCGGCCGATGCACACCCGGCATATCCCCGGCTGCGTTGTTTCCCGACAGAGCCCCTGCAAGGGGTTTACATATGTGCGAATAGTAAAATAAGGACTCCGGGAGCCGGAGCCCGAACAATATTTGTTAACTATACCTCACTTTAGTGACGGACACAAGGCCCCGAGCAATAAAAAACGCTGTTTTGGCTAAAGAAACAACAGCAAAATCAAATAGTTGCTCACAGCCCTTCTTTCAGAAGCCCCAAGAGGTATTGCCCATAATTATTTTTGGCCAGTTCCAGGCCCATTTTTTCCAACTGCCCGGCGCTGATCCAGCGGTTGCGGTAGGCGATTTCTTCGGGGCAGGAAATTTTCAGGCCCTGGCGGGTTTCCAGGGTGGCGATGAACTGGCTGGCCTCAAGCAGGCTCTCGTGGGTGCCGGTGTCCAGCCAGGCGTAGCCGCGCTTCATAACTTCCACCCGCAGGCTGCCCCGCTCCAGATACAGGCGGTTGAGGTCGGTGATTTCCAACTCGCCCCGTGCCGAGGGCTTCAACCCGGCGGCCAGTTCCGCCGCGGAACTGTCGTAAAAATACAGGCCGGTGACCGCGTAATTGCTCTTGGGCTGTTTGGGTTTTTCTTCCAAACTCACGGCCTTCTGGTCACGGTCGAATTCTACCACCCCGTAGCGTTCCGGGTCGCGCACGCGGTAAGCGAACACCGTGGCCCCCGGCTGGCCGGGCATAGCGTCCTTGAGGAGCCCGTCCAGCTTATGGCCATAAAAAATGTTATCGCCCAGAATCAGGGCGCTGGGGCGGCCATCCAAAAAGGGGCGGGCAATGGTCAGGGCCTGGGCCAACCCCTCGGGCTTGGGCTGCTCGGCATAGGCCAGGGACAGGCCCCACTGGCTGCCGTCCCCCAAGAGATTCCTGAACAGCGGCAGATCGTGGGGCGTGGAGATGACCAAAATCTCGCGGATGCCCGCCAGCATCAAGGTGGACAGGGGATAATAAATCATGGGCTTGTCGAAAATCGGCAAAAGCTGCTTGGAGATGGCCAGGGTGGCCGGGTGCAGCCGGGTGCCCGCGCCCCCGGCCAGAATGATGCCGCGCCGCTCGTTCATAATCGTCCCTCCGAATTATTTAATAATGTCCAACAGCCGCTCAAAAGGAAGGCAGCTTTCCACCAGGGCGGCCAGGCGGTCGTATTCCCGCTCTTTAAGCTCCTGATAGGTTCCGGCGGCTCCGCCCCCGGCGGCTTCCAGGCCCTTGCTCTGCCGGATGTGATCCAGAAAGCGGCGGGTGAAGTCGAGGTTGTCGAAAAAGCCGTGCAGATAGCTGCCCAGCACACGCCCATGCGCCGCCGCCGCGCCCATGGGCCCGGCCTCGCCATCACCCAGAATGGTCACGCCCGCCCCGGCGGTGGTTTCGCCCATATGAATTTCATAGCCTTCCAGCGTCAGGCCGCCGGTGTCGGCCAGGGGGCCGGGGCCGGGGCGGAGGGTCAGCTTCGACTGGCTGGTGTGCTTGTCCTGCGCGAAAGACGTTTCCACGTCCAAAAGCCCCAGACCGGCGATGGTGGGGCGCGAACTCTCCACCCCGTGAGGGTCGTGGATGGCCCGGCCCAGCATCTGAAAGCCGCCGCAGATGCCCACCACCATGCGCCCCGCCCTGGACAGGGCCACGACGCGGTCGGCAATACCGCTTTCTTTGAGGTAGAGCATATCTTCAATGGTGTTTTTGGAACCGGGGAGGATTATCAGGTCAGCCTCGTTTAAGCCGTCCGGCTCGTCCACATACTCAAGGGCTACGTCCGGCAGGCTGTCGAAAACGGCAAAATCGGTGAAATTTGACAGGCGGGGCAGCCGCAGCACCGCCACCCGCACCGCCGCGCCGGAGCGTTTGTCCGGCGCGCGGGAAGACAGCCGCTCGGTCAGGCTGTCTTCCTCGTCCAGCGCGAATTTTTCGTAAGGCACCACCCCGGCCACCGGGATGCCCAACAGCCCTTCAATCTGCCGCAGACCCGGCTCCAAAATCTTGATGTCGCCGCGAAACTTGTTGATAATCAAGCCTTTGATGCGGGCCTGATCTTCCGGCGGCAAAAGCTTTACCGTGCCGTAGAGCGAGGCGAACACGCCCCCCCGGTCGATATCCCCCACCAAAAGCACCGGGGCCCCGACCATGGCCGCCAGCCCCATGTTGACGAAATCATTATCCATCAAATTGATTTCCGCCGGGCTGCCCGCGCCTTCCAAAACCACGATATCATGGGCGGCGGCCAAGGCGTCATACGCCGCCCGCACCTGGGGGCGCAGGTTGTCCTTGTAGGCATAGTATTCCACAGCCGACATATTGCCGTGCACCCGGCCGTTCACAATGACCTGGCTCTTGCTGTTGGTGGTGGGTTTCAGCAGAATGGGGTTCATCAGGGCCGAAGGAACCAGCCCCGCCGCCTCGGCCTGCGAAACCTGGGCGCGGCCCATTTCATGCCCCTCGGGGGTGACGAAGGAATTCAGGGACATGTTCTGCGACTTGAAAGGAGCCACAGAAAACCCATGATTCTTAAAAATGCGGCACAGGGCGGTCACCATCAGGCTCTTGCCCGACGAAGAGGCCGTGCCCACCACCATCAAATTCTTGGCGCTCATACAATCTCCTTGGTAATGAACGCCTGACTATATCACGAAGCGCCCCGTCTATCAATCCTCGAATGAACCTGTGCGCAATTCCGCGCACAGCGCTTCGGCGCTGACTATGCGGGCGAAAAGCCCGTTTAGGGCGGCCATGAAGGCGGTTTGCACCTCTCGCGCCGGGACGGTTTGGCCGTCAAAGGCCAGGTCGCGGGCGGCGCAGGCGTCGTGAGCCAGGGTGCATTGGAAGCCCTGGTCGGCGGCGGCGCGCACGGTGGTATCGACGCACATCTGGGTCATCATGCCGGCGATGAAGAGGCGATTGATACAGCCCTCGCGCAGACGTTTCAGCAAATCGGTTTGACGGAAGGCGTTGGGAAAGTTTTTGCGGATGACGGGTTCGCCCGGCAGGGGGGCCACGGAGGCGTGGATGTTCACGCCCTCGGTGTCCGGCAGGAAAAAAGCGGCTCCGGGGCGGGTGGAAAAATGCTGCACGTGGAAGACAGAAAATTTCGCCGCCCGGGCCGCCGCCAGGACGACTCCGGCCTTCCGGCCCGCTTCTTCGCTGCCGGGCAGTTCCATGCGGCCGCCGGGGAAATAATCGTTTTGAATGTCTATCAGGATTAAGGCGTTCATAAAACCTCTTGGCATTTCGGAAAAAGATGCCATATTGAATAATGATTTCCTGACTATATCACGAAGAGCCCCTTTTCTACAATCCTCGAATGAACCCCGTCAGGGCAAGAGCATCTAAGAACTTATCCGTAAATAATATTAATAGAGTTCTTAATTTTACGGCAAGTGATAATAGCGGCAGCGAGATGGTTGAGGGCCATGAAAGAGCGTTCCAGCTTTTCATAGCGCACCAA
>JAITVE010000278.1 GCA_031285975.1 Candidatus Adiutrix sp.
CAGGCTGGCGTCTTCCCCTGCTTCCAAGACGTGCCACAGGGCTTCCTCGCTCAGGGACACGGCCAGAGCGGCGGTTTCGGTGCGCTTGAGTTTCAGTTCCACCGGCAGCGGCGCGTCCGGGTCGCCCCCGGAACTGGAGCCCACCAACTGCGAGCCCCACAATTGCTTCAGCGAACCCAGGCTGCGCCCGGCCAGGGGCCCGGCGGCGGCCTTGGCGTTCTCGGCGGCCATCAGCAAGGTGCCGCTGAAACCGCGCGGGATGGCCTCGTCCCCGTGAAAATCGTCCGAAAGCCCCCAGGGCTGGTCGGCCACCACAGGTTCCAGGGTTATGGGATAGAGTTCAGTGCTCATGTCTGCAAATTCCGCTTCTCTTTGGTCGGTCTATAATTTTTGAATAATACCACATTTTCGCCGCCAGCAAAAGCCGGGCGGGCGTCAGTCTTTGCGAAGAATCTGGGCCTTAATATACGCAGAGTCGGGCATCTGGCGGCAGTCGAAGCGGAACAGGCGGTATCCGGCGGCGCGGTAAATGTAGTTCCGGGCTTCGTCCCGCTCTTTCTGGTCGTCATGGGAGGCGTCGTCCAGTTCGATCAAGGCCACGACTTTCCCCTGGGGATCGCAGAGGGTGAAATCGACCCGGGCCGTGTCCACCCAGTTCAGGGCCGAGAAAAAATGAGAACGGTTGTAGGGCTGCGACTCAATGCCTACCAGGCCCGAAGCCCCGATTTGGGGGAAAATAAAATAGCCGGGAAAGGCCAACTGCAATTTGACGAAGAAATTTATCTCCGTTTCGCTCATCAGCGGCAATTGCCGATAGGAGAGATCGCAAAAATTTTTTAAATCTTCAGCCGGTTTTTTGTGGCGCGGCCTGTCGGCCTGCTTTTTCCGGGTCGGGCGCTCCGTGCGGATTTTCGTGCGACTTCTGAACAGGGAGCCCACAATGACGGTGAGCAGAAAGGCGCTGATAAACACGGCGTGGGGCTTGAGGAACTGCCACAGGTCAAGAACCGTCATTTGCAGGTCATTCAGCATGTTCGGTCTCCACTATTTTTGGGCTGGCAGTTTGATGAATCTGGTCATGACCAGCGAGGCCAGGGCAAAGGCCGAGCCCATGATGAAGGGCAGCCGGTAGTCGAGCATCCACAGCACCCCGCCCACAAAGGGCACGGCCACGGCGGCGATGTGGTTGATGGTGACGCCCATGGCCATGCTGGGGGCGATGTCGCTGGGCTCGGCTATTTTTTGGAAATAGGTGCGCAGGGACACAGTGAAGCAGAACAAAAGCTGGTCAATCACATACAAACTCGCGGCCAGCCAGGCGGACTGGCAAAAAACATAAGCCACGCACACCGCCAGCACCACCGCGTATTTGGCGGTCAACAGGCGCTTTTCCCCCACGGCGTTGATGGCCAGGCCGATGTAGGGGTTCAGCAGCCAGTTGATGAGGTTATTTAAGAGGAACAACAGGCTCATGTCGGCCAGGGTGAAGTGGAAACGCTGCACCAAAAGGAACACGGCAAAAACCGTGAAAATCTGCCGCCGGGCCCCGGACAGGCAGGTCATCACGTAAAACAGCCAGTACATTTTTTTGAAAACCAGGCCCCGCTTCTGGGCCGGGAGGCCTGTGGAAGCCGGTCGGTGAAAGAGTGACCAGAGCCCCGCCGCCACCGCCGTGGAACCGGCCAGGCCGAAGAGCCAGCGGTAGTCCAGCCGCCCGGCCATGAAGTAAATGACTAAACCCATGGCCAGGCTGCCCAGGGCGGTCATGGCCCGGAGGCGGCTGATGGCCAGGGGGGCTTCGGTCACGGAAAAGTATTGCAGGGTAAGGGATTGGTTGGTGGCCTCGAACCAGTGGAAGCCGCAGGAGAGCACAAACGTCCAGACTATCTGCCCCCCGAAGGTGGGGAACCAGCCCGTGGCCATAACCCCGAGGCCGCAGAGCATGATGGCCAGCGAGGTCAGCGTCACTTCCCGCATGTAGAGCAAGATGAAAATGACCACTATGGACAACAGCCCCGGCAATTCGCGGATGGACTGCACCGCGCCGTTCTGCTGGCCGTCGAGCCCGGCGATTTCCACGGCAAAGTTGGTGTACAGGGCGTTCCAGCCCAGGAAGGCCGCCGCCTGGGCCAGGGTGAGAATCATCAAATAAGTGTAGATGGGACGCGATTTTATTTCTTCAAAAGACGACAAAGCCGGACTCTCTTCTAACGAATATTTTTATCAATGTCGCTGTTCAGTTCGGCCAGAACAGCGCTGAGGCAGCCGCTGAGGGCGGCGGCCAGGGCTTCGGGGGTGCGGGCGGCCAGGGGCGCGGCGCGGCGATAGGTCTTGTCGAGCAGCACTTTGGCCTGGGGCCGCCGCAAGTCGTTGACCGTGAAGCGGATACTGAGAACAGCCTGGGGCGGCTCAATGCTAAAATCACCGTGCATGGCTTCCAGATAGGTTTCCAGCCCAAAATCGGCGGTCACCAGCCCGGCGGTTTTCACGGCCCGGACGCGGCGGCTGGCCGCGTCCAGATACTGGGCGGCCTGGTCGGCCAACAGGCGGGCCGGGGGAGCCGTGAACTCGTTATAAAAATCCGTGTCGAAACGCTGCGGCCCCAGGCGGTAGACCAGGGCGCGCCCGTCGTATCCGGCGGCGGCGGAGACCACCCCCACCAGCAGAGTCTTGCGGCTGAGGTCGGCCCGCGCCTCGGGTATCGCGGCTTCCAGAGCGAAGAAATTCTTCTGCGGATGGGCCTGGCTCAGGCAGGCGCAAAGGGCCAGCACGGCCAGCATCACGAGCAGCGGAGTCAGCCATTGTTTCATAAAACGCCTCATTATCGTTGCGGCCCGTTCAGGTTACCGCTCCCGGAACTGCGGAGAACGGGGCCGTTTTTGGCCGGGGGCTCGCCGAAAAAGGCCTGGCTGGGCTGGGCTTTCAAGAGTTCCGACAGTTCGCGGAAATTTTCGGACATCACCCGCAGATTGTCCAGCGTCACCGGCAGGTTGCCCTGGGAAGAGCCGAGCGCCTGGTCGAGGCGTTTCAAGGTTTGCCGAAGCTGGGCCACGGTGTTCTCCATTTCGCGGCCCAGGCCCGCACCGCTGTTGCCCTCCACCGCGCCGCGCAGGCCGTCAATCAAAAGGCCCAAATCAGCCGCCGCCCGGCGGATTTCCCCCAGTGCGCTGGTGAAATCAGCGGACATTTGCCCGGTGTTCAGGTCGGCCACGGCCTGGTCAACGGTCTGCACCAGGGTGTTGACGTCGCGGCTGATGCCGGAAAAATCCACATCGCTCAGGGACTTCACCAGCGCGGTCACCGATTCGCCGATTTCCATAATCTGCCCCGGCCCGCTGGGAATATAAACCTCCTGCCGCCCGCCGGTTTGCAGGCGCATGGATTCGCTCAAAATGTCGGCCCTGGCGTCGCCCTGGTAGTCCAAATCCAGAAAACCTATGCCGGTGATACCCTGGAAGGAGAGCACGGCCCGCAGGCCCGCCTGGGTCTGGCTGGCCAGGTATTCCCGGGCCTCTTCCAGGTTCAGGCTGTCGCGGTGCCCGGCCAGGGAGCGCGGGTCTATTTCAAACTCCACCTGCACCACGGGCTGCCCCTGGGCGTCCTCCATGGAGGCCAGGGCGATGGCGGTCACCCGCCCCACCCGGAAGCCCCGGAATTTCACCGCCGAATCGGCGGCCAGGCCCTGCACCGAGCGGTTGAAATAGGTGACGCACTCCACATTTTCCTCGAACACCGATTGAATCAGGCCAAAGGCCAGGAGGCCCGCCAGAAAAAGGGCTCCCCCGGTCAGCGTGAAGACGCCTATTTTGAAATAGTTATTGTTTTGCGGCACTCTTCCCCTCATTATTGAGACTTTGCCGGTTAAAAAACGCGTGCACAAAAGGCGGCTCGGTTCGCTGGGCCAGCTCGGCGGGCGGGCCTTCGGCAATAATGCCGCGAGTCTCTTTATCCAGCAGAATGGCCCTATCCACAATGCTCATAATGCTCCCCAGTTCGTGGGTCACCACGCCGAAGGATATGCCCAGATTGCGGGCCAGGGTGCGGATGAGCTGATCCAACTCGGCCGAGGTGACGGGATCCAGCCCGGCGGAGGGCTCGTCCAAAAAAATCAGCTTGGGGTCGAGGGCCAGGGCCCGGGCAATGGCCGCCCGCTTCTGCATCCCCCCGGAAATGCGCGAGGGGCTGAAATACTCAAAGCCGTCCAGCCCCACCAGGGCCAGCTTGATGCGGGCCGCCGTCTCCACCGCTTCTTTGGACATGTCCGTGAACTCCAGCATGGGCATGGCCACGTTTTCCAGCAAATTCATGCTGCCGAACAGGGCCCCGGCCTGGTACATCATGCCGAAGCGGCGGCGGCAGTCGTTGAGCCAGCGGCCGTTTTCAGCCCACAAATCGCGCCCGAAAATGAGCACCCGTCCCGAACGCGGGCGCACCAG
>JAITVE010000300.1 GCA_031285975.1 Candidatus Adiutrix sp.
GGGGCGCGGCTGTGTGCTGTTGATCCACGGCCGGGGGCTGGGCTCCCACGACGGCGTGCCCGTGCTGAAACGCTATCTGGAAACCTTCCTCCTGCGGGGCACGCCGCGCAAATACATCCTGGCCTTCACCACCGCCCGCCCCCTGGACGGCGGCCTGGGGGCCAGCTATATTTTGCTGAGGCGTTGACTATGTTCCGGGAGCGTATCATGATTGCGCTGGGGGATTCGCTTCCCCTGGAGGAAATCCGCCGCTGGTTCGAACCCCTCGCCTGGGACTACGACCCGGCCACTGGCCACTTGCGCGTCACGGCCCCCACCCATTTCCACCGCCGCCGCCTGACGGAAGCCTATGCCGACGCGCTGGCTCTCGCGGCCGCCGAAATCGGCCGCCCGCTGTTGCGCGAACTGACTCTCACCAGCCCGGAAAAGTCCGCCGCCGTGGTTATCCTCCCGGCTCCAACGCCGCAGCCCGCCGCGCCCCGCCGCGCCCCGCACCCCGGCCACACGTTTGAAAGTTTCATCGTCGCTGAGAGTAACAGCTTGCCCTATAAGGCCCTGAGCGAGTTGGCCCATGGCGGGCTCTATTTTGGGGTGCGCTCCGTCTTCCTGTTCTGCCCCGGCCCCTGGGGCAAAACCCACCTGTTGGACGCGCTGGCCGCCCGGCTCTCCGCCGAGCCCGGCCGCCGCGTTATCCGGGTTTCCGCCGCCGATTTTCAGGCCCCGCCGGAGACCGAGTCCGGCCTGTCCATCCTTTTGGACGACGCGCCGCTCCTGGCCGGGCGCGAGGAGGCCCAGCGGAGTTTAGCCCAGTTTCTGGATGAAAGCGCCAATTCTTCGGGCCTTGTCTGCGCCTCGCCCGTGCCGCCCCAGCGGCTGGCCGGGGTGAGCGAAGCCCTGCGCTCGCGCCTCAGCGGCGGCTTAACGCTGCGGATTGAACCGCCGGAATATGAAGTGCTGCTGGAACTGGGCGCCCGCCAGGCCCAAAGCCTGGGGCTGGATTTCGCGCCGGAAACCCTGCCGCGCCTCGTCCGCGCCTCGGAAAACGACCCCCGCCGCCTGGCGGGCCTCATCGCCACCGTGGCCTTCGCGGCAGAGCGCGGTGGCGCCAGCCCCGACGAAGCCGCCCGCCGCCTCTACCCCAGGGGCGGCGCGGAGGCGGAAAAACCCATTGGGCTGGACGAAATCCTCACCGCCGTCTCCGCCGCCTTCGGCCTGAAAGTGGCCGACCTCACCGGCCATGCCCAGCTTCGCCAAGCCGCCTGGCCCCGCCGCGTGGCTATGTACCTGGCCAAAGAAACCACGGGCCTGACCACCACCAAAATCGGCGAAGCCTTCGGCGGCCGCGATCACTCCACCGTCATCCACGCCCTCAAAAAAATCCGCCAGGAACTGAAGAACCCCGCCCAAACCCAGCTTGTGGAAAACATCCGGCGGTCGCTGGTGGTGGGCAAATAAAGCTTTCTTTCCATAATAACATCGCGGCTTCGACCGCCCCCAGCCAGGACAACACAGCAACGTCTCCCCCTCCGCCGTCATTCCGGCGAAAGCCGGAATCCATTTCCAGTGAAATAACTTGTCGGCACCACTCCGCGCCCCTGTTGTCATTCCTGCCTCCGCAGGAATGACAACAGGGGGGAGTGTCGGGGGATGCAACACGGCGTGAAGAGAAAGGCATAGGCCCCGGCCTTCGCCGGGGCGATGATGGGACATGGCCGTAGGTAGGTTAATGATGGCGGCCCATCGTCATTCGGAAATTGTTTTTTGTGGGGCGAGAGGGCGAATTTTTTCTAAAAGGAACAGTAAGGCCGGGATAAGATCAATATGGAGCATATAGAAAATTTTAATGACATAAAATAGTGAAATTATTCCAATGAGCGCGATGACGCTTACCAAAGCCAACTGTTTGTCGGATAAAACAAGACCCAAAACAACACTAAAAGATAAAACATTATATGAAAGCACAGCATATATTACGGCAAATAGCAGCACTATGGAAATTGCTTTGAAAAAATTCAAGTTCAAGACATTCACTTCAACGCTCGTTAGAAATTCAATATCAAATCCTTTTTTAGAGCAGTCGCTTAAATACGATAAAATGAGGGCGCTAAAAATTACGCTTACATCATAGACAGCAGATATCAAGGTAGTTATTGGAATTATAGAAGCAACATCAAACGAAAAGTGAATCCGCAGAATATAAACAGCAAGGCCATAACATAACGCCATGACGCCAGTTAAAATCGTAACAACGCCAAGATAAATCAAATAATGATGTTTCAATTTATAGAGCATTTTTCACCAAAAGATAAGGCCACATTATACTCAAAACTCACACTGCCGGCAAGCCGCCGGAAACCCATCCACCGGGCCGGACAGAGACCGGCGCAGAGCTTCCATTTCCGGCGAACGCCATATCCCGGCCACGCTGAGGTCATTGACGTTGAAGGGCAGAAGCCCTTCGCCGTACCAGGAGCAGCAGGGCCAGACCCGCCCGTCGTGTTCCACCCCCAGGCGTTGCCAGCTTTGGGCGCAGACCCCGGCCATCGGCTGGCCCGGCTGTTCCGGCCGGGGCAGGGCCGAGCCTGGGAACCAGATGGGTTCCTGAAGCGAAATCATATCCGCCAAATCTTTCCAGCGTTCTAAAAATAAACCCCGTTCGTTGCCGTTTATCTCCAGCCGCAGAAAACTGAGGCGCAGCAAGGGCGTTTCCAGGCCCGCCGCTTGGCGTATTTCCAAAAATTGCTCGATGGCCCGCTCCAGCGCGGAGAGGTCGCCGCCGCGGACGGCCCGGTAGGTGCCCGGGGTGGCCGCGTCCAGGGATATCTCCAGCCGCGTCAAACCACTGTCCACCAAGGCTTTGGCGGCGTCCGCGCTCAGGGCCAGGCCGTTGGAGCCCAGGCGGATATCCATAATCCCGGCCCGCACTGCCCGGCCCGCCCAGGCCGCCGCCTGGGGGTTCAACAGGGGCTCGCTGGCCAAGCCCAGGGTCAGGGCCGGGAGGCGGCGCTCTTCAGCCTCGGCCATGAGCCGCTCAAAGGTGCGCGGCTCCATCAGGCGCAGTTGCCGCCGCTCCGGGCGGCCGGGGAGGGGGCACATGAGGCAGCGCAACTGGCAGCCGGAATTGATGGCCAAATCCAGGCTGAGGGGAAAATCGCCGGGCTCGGCCCGCTCGGAGGTCTCTTGCCAGCGTTGCCGATAGTTCAAAAAACGCTGACCGAAGCGCTGTTCCAGGAGCCTGAAATAGCGGTCTTCGGTCTGATATAAAGCGGTCTGCCCGTTGGGGTCGCGGTGAATCTCGTTGAGCGTCATGGGTTAGCGTATGTAAATGGTAACGTCGGGCGTGCCGCTGCCGGCCTCGGTCAGCACTTTTTTGCCCGGCAGCTGGCGGGCCACGGCCTGGGCCTGGGCCCGGCGGCCCGGAGCATAGCGGATGACCGTCTGCCCCGGCGTGCCCCCAGCCGCGCCCTGGGCCACGCTCACCACCTGGTGGCCCAGGCGGCTCAACACAGAGCGGTAAATGTCGCCGACTCTTGGATTACCCGTTTCATTGATAATGGCCAGGGTGCCGGTGGCGGCGCGGGGCGCGGCCTGGCGGGCCTTTTTCGGCGCGGGGGTTTTGACCGGGGTAGCCTTGGCGGGCTGCTTGGCCGGTTGCTTCGCCGGGGCGGCGGCGGGCTTGGCGGCGGTTGGGGCCGCTGCTTTGGCCGGGGGCGCGTCGGTGAGGGGCGGCAGAATTTCCGCGTTGCCGTAGCTTTCC
>JAITVE010000360.1 GCA_031285975.1 Candidatus Adiutrix sp.
TTGCCCGTTGTGCCCGCCCCGGCCCCCTCGCTGAACATGCGGGCGGATTTGGGCGCGGCCTGCTTTTCGCCGGAAATTATGCGCATCCCGCACCTGGAAGCCCTGCTCGGGCACCGGCCCGTCTTTGCGCCCGAGCACAGCCGCGACCTGGGCGCGGTGATCGTTTGGGGCCAGCAGGACAATTTGCACGCCCGCCAGGCCCAGATGTTCGCCAAAAAGCACCGGCTGCCCCTGTGGCGGCTGGCGGACGGTTTTTTGCGCTCCCTGGACATCGCCTCCCCGGCCCCCATGAGCCTGGTCGCCGATGGTTCCGGCCTTTATTACGACGCCAACCAGCCCTCGGATTTGGAAAAGCTGCTCAATGAAACCGGCTGGGAAACGCCCGAGCTCCTGGCCGCCGCCGAAAAGGGCCTCCGCCTCATCAGGGAAAATTTGCTCAGCAAATACAACCACGGCCGCCCGGCCCCGGAAGATGCCATGAGCGGCGGCAAGCACGGCCGCCGCCGCATCCTGGTGCTGGACCAGGCGCGGGGGGAAGCGGTGCACCTCGGCCTGGGCGGGCTGGACGCCTTTCAGGTCATGCTCAAGGCCGCCCGCTATGAGCATCCCGGCGAGGAATTTTACATCAAAACCCACCCCGAAGTGCTGGCCGGGCTCAAAGAGGGTTATTTCGACCTGCGCCGCCAGACGGGCCTCACGGTTTTGGACGAAAACTTTTCGCCCCTGTCGCTTTTAGCCCAGGCCGACGAAGTGTACACAGTCAACTCCCTCATGGGCTTTGAGGCCCTGTTTCTGGACAAAACCGTCCACTGCTTCGGCCTGCCGTTTTACGCGGGCTGGGGCCTGACGCAGGATCGCCTTTCCACCACCCGGCGCACCCGCGAACGCACCTTGCCCGAGCTTTTCGCGGCGGCCTACATCCTCTACCCGCGCTACGTCAACCCCGTCACCGGGCGGCCCGCCGATATTTTTGAAGCCTTGCGCCTCTTGAGCGACCAAACGCGCCAGCGCCGGGCCACCCAGGGCTCCTGGGTGCTCAGCGGCTTCGCGCCGGAGCAGCGGGAGGCGGCGCGCCCCTTTTTCAGCGGCGGCCAAGGCGGCCCGGCCTTTGCCCGCAACCCCGCCCAGGCCCTGCGCCTGGTGCGCCGCCGCAAGCAGGGCCGTCTGGCCGTGTGGGCCGACGGGCTGGACACCTCTGCCTACCGCACCGGGGAGCCCGGCACCACCTGGGTCACCGGGGGCCTCATGCCCATGGGCGCGGAAGCGGCCTCCCGCTCCCTCATCCTTGACCCCGACGGCCTCTACCACGACGGCACCCGCGCCAGCGGCCTCGAAAAATTGCTGCAAAACTTTGATTTCAACGCCCACCAGGAACTGGTCGTCCGGGCCGAAGCCTTGCTCCGGGACATCATCAAGCGCAAGGCCCGCCCGGAGCAGGAGAAAAAACTCCACTTCGAAATTCCCGGCGACCGGCGCGTCATCCTGGTGCCCGGCCAGCCCGTGGACGACCCGGCCCTCATTCACGGCTCGCTGGAAATCATCACCAGCGCCGCGCTTTTGGCCGAAGTGCGCCGCCTGCGGCCCGAGGGCTTCATCATCTACCAGCCGCCCCCGGCCGGGACGCGCCGCCGCAACCAGGCCCCCGAAACGGCCTCCCCGACGGACTGGGTGAGCCTGGCCGACCAGGTGGCCGTGGGCCAGAAAGCCGCCGACCTTCTGGACGTGGCCGACGAAGTCCACACCATCAGTTCCCCGCTGGGCTTCGAGGCCCTGTTGCGGGGCCTGGAAACCCACACCTACGGCGCGCCCTTTTACGCCGGGTGGCAGCTCACCACCGACCGCCTGCAATTTTCCCGGCGAGGGCGGCGGCTCTCCACCGCTGAACTGGCCGCCGGGGCCCTCATCCTCTACCCTTGCTATTACGATCGCCACAGCCAGCAATTCTGCGGCCCCGAAGAATTTCTGCACCTCCTCAGCCAGCCCGACCCCGAGCCGGGCAGCACTATTTTCGCGGTTATGCTAAACTATATTCGAAAAATATTCAGTTAGCCTTTGATTTTGCCTAATGTGGAGTCTGCAAAATGCGAGTCACAAATAAAAGCGATGAGAGCATTGTTTTGGAATTGGAGCACAGCGAGTTCAACTTCATCCGTGAATCGTTGATGCACGCGTACGTTATTTGCGATAAAGATGATGTCCGCGAAATGGGATTTACAGAAGAAATTGATAGGGCCTTTTCGAAAGCAATTTCGGACGCGGCTAAAAAATACAATATAGAATTATAGTCGCCCCTTACTATATCTGGAAGAGCCGAAAGCATTATGAAAGCACTTGCTGGCAATGATAAAACCGTCACTATAGAATTCTCCCGCCACGAATTCAATTTGCTGAGGCGCATGTGGGATGCTTTTCTCAAAGACCCGTTTCCTCAAGAGCTTCCTACGCTCACGGGTAAAACATTGGCGCAGATCACCTCGTTCAAAAAACAAATCGATGAAATTGCGGCCCGTTATGACTTTGATGAAGAGTATGTGGCCAAAGACATATCAGAAATTTTTCAGCGTTATGATGTCCCAGCAGATATGTCCCACAGGGTATTTTTTGCAAAATTAGTCCATGAAAACGGCTCTCTGTCAATAACCGTAACTCACGAAAACAATCCTCAGAATCAGTTCTTGATTTTTTTTGACGGAATGAATTCATACCGGCATATTGATGAAGGCGATGAGTTGGAGGT
>JAITVE010000378.1 GCA_031285975.1 Candidatus Adiutrix sp.
ATCAAGGCCGCCTTCCGGCATCTGGCCAAGGCTTATCACCCTGACGCCGCCGGACGGGACCAGACTGATGTGGAAAAATTCATCAATGCCCAAAGCGCCTATCAAAAGCTGATGAAAAAGGCCGTGGCCCACAACCAGGCCCGCCGCGCCCAGGCCGCCGCGAAACCCGCCCGGACGGCCTCGGCTTCGGCCTCCAAAGTCGCCGCCAACTGGCGTTTTCAGAGCCGCCGCGAAGTGGGCCTCGACGTCTACCTGAGCCTTTCCGTCATCCGCCCGGCCAATGGCGAGTGCAAAGTGGTTCTGCCCTGGCAAGTCCAGGAAGCCTGCCCCCGCTGCCTCGGCCAGGGCCGCACCCTGTCCCACGTTGGCACGGGCGCGCTCTACCGCCCCTGCACTTGCGCCAAATGCGGCGGGCAGGGCGTGGTCAGCCGGGAAAGCCGCCTGGAAGTGAATTTGACCGACATGGTGGGCCGGGAAAAAATCCGCCTGCGCAAAGCCGGCCTCTACAACGCCAAGTCGGCCCTGCGCGGCGACCTGTTCCTGGAAATCAACTGGGTGGCTTCCGCCGAAGCCTGGCCCGCGAATAATTGAGTTTTCTCAGCCGACACCAAACTACGGGCCGAAAAAGGTGCCCGTCCACCATGAAAACGGCTGATACCTGCCTAAACTATCCTCTCAACCCCCGCCTCATCAAACTTTCCATCGCCGCTCGGGCGAAAAGAAGACGCCGAACCACCGGCGTCTTTTTTATTATGAACGATTACAGCGGCGTGCGCAGCTTCATTGCGGCGAGGGAAGCGTCCAGGTCGGGGATAGTGTGGGCTTCGAGGGTGAAGCTGGGGTGAAGATTGTGAGCCTTCAAAAGGCGGAAAAATTCGTCGAAATCAATCTCGCCCCAGCCCAGGCCCAGGTGCTCGTCATGCTGGCCGTGGTTGTCGTGGAGGTGCAGGTGGCGAAGGCGGGGCGCGGCTTCGGCAATCCACTGGGGCAGGTTGTGGAGTGTGGAACCGTCGGCGGCGCTGAACCAGTGGCCCACGTCAAAGCACATGCCCGCCCGTTCCGGCAGGCGTTCCAGGAGGCTCATGATGGCCGTGGGGGAACGATCCACCGTGTTTTCCAAAAACAGGCGGGCTTCGGTAGCGACCAGCGCTTCGCCCCAGAGCCGTGCGGAGCGTTCCAGCCAGGGCTCGGCGGGCCGGTTCAGGCTCTCCGGGTTGCCCGGCCCGCCGCCGCGAATGGAGGCTGCCGAATCCAGGCCGGGCCGGAATTCCGGGTGGCCGATGAGGTGGTCGGGCTCGTAGATAGCGGCGATTTCCAAGGCCCGCATCAACTGTTCGCGGCCCGCTTCCCAGCGGCGCGCCTCTCCCGCGCCGGGGCGGATGCCGGTGTAGGGCAGGTGGATGGCCGCCGCCAGGCCGTGGTCACGGATGGCGACGGCGGTTTCCCTATGCCTGGCCAGGGGCACATCAAAGCCGCCGTGCTCCAGGCCGATTTCAGGGGCCACCCCGCGCCGGAGCAGTTCCCCAAAGTGTCCGTTATCCCATATCAGCCAGGTGACGAACAGGCTGGCGTAGATGGATGACGGTTTTCTCATACTCTGCTCCTGTTTAATTTTCCATCGGCCCTTTCATTCACTCGTAGCCTTTCGTCTGTTCGCGCATCAGGCGCCGTTGTTCCTCCCAATGCCTGTCTCTTTCTTCCTTGGTCAGCCTTTTTTGGGCGGCCTCCACGGCCGACAGTTTTTCAATGAATTCTTCATCGCTGATATTTCCGGCTTCAAACTCTTCAACAAGTTTTTCTTCCTTCTTATCAAGCTCTTTAAGGGCTTCTTGCTTGTTACGGTCTTGTGCTTCTACTTGTCCGACCTGTTTTCCCTCAACCACTGGTTCATTTTCTTCGCCGTAGCTAGGCAGAGCCGCTACGAGGAACAAGCCCAAAATCAAAGCTGTCATCATGGGAATTTTTGAAAAAGTCATAGTATTTTCCTTGTGTTCAATGCTTGCGGCGGGCCTGAACCAGGCCGCCCAGGCCCATCAGGGCCACCACAATTATAAAGCCCGCGTAGGCGAAAAAGAGCCATTCGGCCATGTTCAGGCCCAGGGCGCTCCAGGCGTTGCCGATTTCGCCGCAGACGGCTTCGGGCCGGAAGTGGGCCGGGAACCATTCGTCGAGCTTGAGGCCAAAGGGGAATTCCGTGGGGGTGGGGCCGCAGAGGCTGAACCAATTGGGGTCGGCGGCCCGGATGTTCTCAATTTCCAGGCGGAAATTCCACAGAAGCCCGCGTATAATCCACCACCAGACCACGGCATACCCGGCCAGCTTGAAGACAATATGCTTGGGCTTCATCGCCCCAATCATGGCCCCCAGGAATATGCCCAGCATGGAGACGCGGATGTAGACGCAGAGTTCGCAGGGCCGCAGCCCCAGGAACGTCTGGAAAAAGGCCCAGGAAAACAACTCCAGCCCCAGGGCTATGCCGCCGCCCAGAAGCCAGATGGCCCGCTGATCCTGCCAGCGGCCAAAGGTTCCCCAGAAATCGCCGCGCAATGCGTTCCATATTGACAGCATTATCAATGGGTTCCTCCCAATTTTTCACGCCGCTTGCGCGTAATCTGCGTGAACATCACCAGGCCCCAGAGGGCGAGGCCGGGCAGGCCGAAAAGCCACTTGGCGGGCTGCCCGGCGGCCACTTCCGTGCCCAGCACTTCCGTGGGGTCTTCCATGTTCACGCCCAGTTTTTCCAGGTGGCTGTTGATGGCCACGTCGTCCACCATGAGCTTGTCACCATCCCAGAGCAGGAAGGCCCCGGCGCTTTCCAGGCGCTCTTCGGCGGTGTCGCCGGTGAAGGGCAGCACCACCACCTGGTCGCGGGTTTTGCCGTTATAAAATTCCGTGAACAGCCGCAGGCGGATAGTCTGCCCCGGCTCCAGCGCGGCCACGGTCTCCATGACCTGGGCGGGCGGCAGTTCCCGGTACGGCGGGTACATGCGGTCGCGGGGAACGTCCGGGCGGAAGAGGAAAATCATGGCCGCCAGGAGCAGCACCACTTCCCACCAGCGGGTTTTCGTGAACATGAACCGCTGGGTGGCGCTGGCAAAAGCCATACAGGCCAGGATGGCCGTCAGGAACACCCAGGCGAAGTGGAAAAACCCCTGAATGCCGATGAGCAGAATTTCCTGATTATACAGGAAAACAAAGGGCAGCACGGCTGTCCGCAACTCATAGATAAAACCCTGGAGCCCGGTCTTGAAGGGGTCGCCGCCGGATATGCCCGAGGCGGCAAAGGCGGCCAGGGCCACCGGCGGGGTGGCGTCGGCCATGACCCCGAAATAGAGGCAAAACAGGTGCACGGCGATCAGGGGGATGTCCATTCCGTAGGCCCCCGCGATACCGTGGATGACCGGGGCCAGGAGGGTCGAGACAATGATATAGTTGGCCGTGGTGGGCAAACCCATGCCCAGGACGATGGCCAGCATGGCCGTCATGATGAGCACCGCCGGGAGATAGCCGCCGGAAGCCGCTTCCACCACCCCGGCCAGCACCTGGCCCACCCCAGTGAGGCTCACCGAGCCCACCACAATGCCCGCGCTGGCTGTGGCCAGGCCGATGCCTATCATGTTGCGGGCGCCGCTGCCAAGACTGTCGAAGAGGCGGAGACCGGAATCTTTCAGGGCCGGGCCCACTGGGCGGCGGTGGATCAGGGCCACCAGCGGCCGCTGGGTCAGGATGATGAAACCCATGAACAGGCAGGCGTAATAGGCGGCCAGGCCGGGGGACATTTCAAAGACCATCAGCCCCCAGACCAGGGTGGCGATGGGCAAAAGGTAGTACAGCCCGGAAAAAAGAATCGGAGCCGCCGCCGGAAGGTGCATCAGCGCGTCGCTGTCCCCCTCCGGCAATTCCGGGTAGCGCAACGACAGCGCCAGAAGGCCGAGATATCCGGCGGCGAGGAGGGCGCAGAAGAAAAGCCAGGCATAGTCGCCGAACACTGCGGGCACCCAGGCCGTCAGGTGGTACAGCCCGCCCATGATGACCACCAGCGAGGTGACGGTCAGCCCCCAGCCGAGCAGCTTGGCCCCCAAGGCTTTGCGCGGCCTGGCGAAACCTTCCAGGCCCATTTTGCAGGCCTCGATGTGGACAATGTACAGCAGCGAGCCATAGGCCAAAATGGCCGGGATGAAGGCGTGCTTGATGATCTGCGAATAGGGCATGTTGATGTATTCGGCCATCAGGAAGGCGGCCGCGCCCATGACCGGGGGCATGATCTGCCCGTTGGAGCCGGCGGCCACTTCCACGGCCCCGGCTTTTTCCGCCGAAAAGCCCACCTTTTTCATGAGCATGATGGTCACCGGCCCGCAGGTGAGCACATTGGCGATGGACGAGCCGGAAATCAGCCCGTGGAGCCCCGAGGCCACCACCGCCGCCTTGGCCGGGCCACCCCGGAGGTGCCCCAGGATGGCGAAAGACAGGGCCGTGAGGTAATTGCCCGCCCCGGCCCGTTCCAGCATGGCCCCGAAGAGGACGTAGAGGAAGACGAAACTGGCCGAAACCCCCAGCGGCACGCCGAACACGCCTTCCTGAGTCAGCCAGAATTGGGAGGCGGCCCGGGACAGGCTGGCCCCCTTGTGGGCGATCATGTCGGGAACGAAGGGAGAGTTGCCGAGGAAGGCGTAGGCCAGGAAGGCCATGGCCACGCAGGTCATGGGCAGCCCCATCACCCGGCGGGTGGCCTCCAGAAGCAGCAGCACGCCCGCCACGGCCACGGCGATATCCGCCGTGGTGGGGATGCCGGGCCGCCGGGCCAGTTCATTCTGGAAGAGGTACAAATACCCGGCGCAGAAGGCGGCGGCCAGGGCCATGACCCAGTCCTGAATGGGGATGTAGCTCCGGGGGCTGCGCTTGAGCATGGGGAAGCTGAGATAGGCCAGGAAAAAGGAGAAGCCCAGGTGGAGCGAGCGGGTGGCCGTGTCGTTGAGCACCCCCACGCCGATGGAATAGGGCAGCGGCGAAGTGATCCACAACTGGAACAGCGACCAGATGACCGGGACGATGAGCAGCACTGAGGCGGATATCCGGCCCGTCGGTTTTCGCCGCCCGGTTTCTTCCTCAAGCATCCGCTCCACCATGTCGGGATCGGCTATGATGTTGGTCTCGGACATTTTTTCTCCTTTATACAGAAAAATTTTATGCTGTTCAACAGGGAAAAGCGGCCCCTGCCGCTTTTCCCATTGTAATTGATGCTGTTGAGGCAACGGGAGAATTACTTCATCAAGCCGACTTCTTTGAAGTATTTCACCGCGCCGGGATGGTAGGGCACGGAATTGCCTTCCAGCATGTTTTCCGTGGTCAGGGTGGCCAGGGCCGGGTGCAGTTCCTTGAACTCATCGAGGTTGCCGAAAACCGCTTTCACGATTTCGTAGGCCACGTCGTCCGACAGGCTGGCGCTGGTCAAAAGGGTGGCGCGGGGGCCGAAAGTGGTCACGTCCGCATCGGTGCCCTTATACATGCCGCCGGGGATGACCGCCACCGGGTAGAAGGGGAATTTCTTCATCAGCTCGTCCACTTTGGGGCCCGTGACCGGCACCAGGTGGGAATCGCAGGTGTTGGCCGCTTCCTGGGTGGAGCCGTTGGGATGGCCGACCACATAGACGTAGGCGTCAATCTTGTTGTCGCACAGGGCCCCGGCCATTTCAGCGGGTTTCAGGTCGGTGGCCAGCTTATAGGTTTCCGCCGTCCAGCCGTATTCTTTCATCAGCAGTTCCAGGGTGTTGCGGTTGCCGGAGCCGGGGTCGCCAAGGTTCATGCGTTTGCCGGGCAGGTCGTCAAAGGTTTTGATGTTGGCGTCGTTCCGGGCCACCAGGGTGAAGGCTTCGGACTGGAGGGAGAACAGGGCCCGCAGGTCTTTATCGGGCCCGGCTTCCTTGAACTGCTCGACGCCGTTATAGGCGTGATACTGGACGTCGGACTGGACGATGCCCACCGACAGGTCGCCCGAGCGGAGGGCGTTGACATTGAAAACCGACGCGCCGGTGGATTCCACGGTGCAGCGGATGTTATGCTCCTTGGCCCGGCGGCCCTTGTCCACCAGGCGGCAGATAGCGCCGCCCACGGGGTAGTACGCGCCGGTGACGCCGCCGGTGCCCACGGTCACGAACTGCTGCTGGGCCTGGGCGGCGGGGGCTTCCGGCAGAAGGAACATCAGGGCCCCGAGGGCCAGCGCGCCGACAAGTTTGGTGGAAAGTCTCGAGGTCATGATTTTGTGCTCCTTTACATAGCCCGCGATGGGGGCTTGTTCCGCCGCAGCGGTGATGAAATGCCGCAAAACAACACGGTCAGGTTCAGAATGAAAAAAACTGCACCGCAATATCCGCACTAAGTATACGATATGTCATTACTTAGTATACCAGAACCGGGGGTGTTTTCCAACTATTTTTATCGCTGCCTTACAGGCCGGGGGACGGTGTCAGGGCCGCCGGGCCGCGTTAGCCCCGGCCGAGCTTGAGGGCCAGGTTTTCCATGACCATTTGGGGCGGGGCGGAGGTGGTGACCAGGGCGCGGTGGGCCTCTTCCAGGGCTTGGAGGGCCTCGGAGACCGCCCGCCATGACCAGTTGGCGGCCTGGCCCTGGGTTTTTTCCAGCACGAAGGGGTGCATTCCCAGGGCCTGCGCGTCTTCGGGGCCCAGGCGGCGCGCGCCCAGGGCGGCCTGGCGGGTTTTGATTCTGAGGATGAGGCGGAAGTGGCGCACCATCATGGCCAAAACCGGCAGGTGGTGCTCAACGCTCAACAGGTCAAGCAGGGTGGCCAGGCCGGATTTTACATCGTGGCGGCCCAGGGCCTCCCCCAGCTCAAAGACGTTGGCGTTGGGGGACAGGCTGACCAGGGAGCGCACCAGTTCGGCGGTTAGGGCGCCGCCTTCGCCCAGGTAGAGGCTGAGTTTTTCGGCCTCGCCGGACAACAGGTTCAGGTCGCTCCCGGCCCGCTCGATA
>JAITVE010000009.1 GCA_031285975.1 Candidatus Adiutrix sp.
TCGTTATGTTTAATAGCAACACATAACCATGAAAATGGCAAGCCCTTTTATCTTAATTAATCGCTTTTATTAAATTTTTATCTGCAACTCGTTATGTTCTTCCGGGAAGGCAGGTGACAAGCGCAAGCTTTGACGGCGGCTAAAAAAGGCTGCCCGGCCACAGTGAACGGTTTCCCCTGCTATCTCGAAACACATAAGCGTCAGCCCCGCAGCGGTGCTTCATCAGCACGGTCAAGGCTTCCGGGGTCAGGAGCACTGGCTCCCGCTGGCCACCCTTGGCCGTGACGATGGCCGTCAGGCTCTTTTCGTCAATATCCTGCCCCCGTAGGTGGATGATTTCAGTCAGGCGCAGACCTGTGTACAGGGACAGAAAGGCCATGTCCCGCCAGACGGGCGAACGCTTTTCCAGTTCAGCCAGAAGCTTATGCGCTTCTTCGGGACTGAGGAAGCGTTCACCCTTGTTGTCCACCTTGGGCATGGTGAAGCCGCCGAGATTGGAGACAGGATTGACCCCTTGCCACAGCTTGCGTTTGATGGCGAAGTTGATGACCCCGCGCATCAACTCAAAAACCTTTTTGACCGTGCCGGGGGCCAACTTGGCAGACAATTCCGTTTTCAGTTGATCGAGCATTTCAGGGGTGATAAGCTCAATAGGCAAATCAGCGAAGGCGGTTTTCAGGTGAATGCGGTAACGGTCTTCCTCTGGCTTGGTGGCACGGCCTTCGCCCTTTGGCCCAGACCAGCCAAGCTTCAGCCGCCTGGCCGAAGGTGAAGGATTTCCGGCCGTTCAACAGAGCCGGGTTCTCCCCAAACCGAAGTTTGTTCAAGATGTCAATCCGCACCTGGTTGGCATACGCGGCGGTGATTCCCCGACTGGCCCAGCCCACGGTCTCCCAATGCTTCTTGCCCTGGTGTTCATAGCAGAAGCAAAAACTCTTGTCGGGCTTGCTATTGTGAACCCGCCTCACCGACTCCCGGTAAAACACGCCGGGGAACTTCTTGACCGCTATCCGATCTGGCATGATACTTCTCCTTGGTTCCCAAAAACCTCAACTCCAAAGTACTATGCCAGTACTTAAATGGCAATATTATTATCAAAATTGCCATTTAAATATATGAAATATAAAGATAATATATACATTACTCAAATAGGGGCTGAGCCCCATACTTTTCCAAATTCTTAGCCCGCGAAGCCACCATAATCTCTAAATCAAAATGATAAAAATATTGTTTTGAGAATATTCATTTTGAAAAATAGCATTTATCCTCTCTGTAATATACTGATATAATTACATTTATATTTGGCACTGGGTTTGCTTTATTCCAGGGCGGGGCCACGGCCCTTTACCAAACAACAAGCACAACCTCTGGAGGACTCACCCATGCCCGATGTGGATTTCAAAAAAATAAACGAGCTGAGCGAAAAATACCAAGCCGACATGTCCGCGTTCCTGCGCGACATGATCCGCCTGCCCAGCGAAAGCTGCAAGGAAAAAGAAGTGATCCACCGCATTAAAGCGGAAATGGAAAAAGTGGGCTTCGACCGGGTGGAAATCGACGACATGGGCAACGTGCTGGGCTACATCGGCAGCGGCAAGCGCCTTATCGCCTTTGACGCGCACATCGACACCGTGGGCGTGGGCAATCGCGCCAACTGGACGTTCGACCCCTACGAGGGCATGGAAACCGACGAAATCATCGGCGGCCGCGGGGCCAGCGACCAGGAGGGCGGCATGGCCTCAATGGTCTACGCCGGCAAAATCATTAAAGAACTCGGCCTGGCCAAAGACTGCACGGTGGTCTTCGTCGGCACGGTGCAGGAAGAAGACTGCGATGGCCTGTGCTGGCAATACCTGATTAAGGAAAAGGGCCTGAAGCCGGAATTCGTGGTCTCCACCGAACCCACCGACGGCGGCCTCTATCGCGGCCAGCGCGGGCGCATGGAAATCCGCGTGGATGTGGAGGGCGTGTCCTGCCACGGCAGCGCGCCGGAGCGCGGCGACAACGCCATTTTCCGCATGGGCCGCATCCTGGCCGACCTGGAAAAACTGTCGCGGAATTTGAAGGACGACCCCTTCCTGGGCAAGGGCACCCTTACCGTTTCCCAGATTTTTTACAGCTCCCCTTCCCGCTGCGCCGTGGCCGACGGTTGCTCGGTGTCCATCGACCGCCGCCTGACCTGGGGCGAAAACCAGGAGAGCTCGCTGAAAGAAATCCGCGACCTGCCGTCAGTCAAAGAGGCCGGGGAGAAGGTGAAAGTTTCCATGTACACCTACGAGGAGCCCTCGTGGACTGGCCTGGTCTACCCCACCGACTGCTACTTCCCCACCTGGGTGCTCCCGGAAGACCACGCGGTCTGCAAGGCGGGCCAGTCGGCCTATAAAAAGCTCTTCGGCAAAGACGGCCGCCTGGATAAGTGGACGTTTTCCACCAACGGCGTTTCCATCATGGGCATGTTCGGCATCCCGGTGCTCGGCTTCGGCCCCGGCAAGGAAAACCAGGCCCACGCGCCCAACGAAATCACCTGGAAGAAAGACCTGGTGCAGTGCGCCGCTTTCTACGCCGCCCTGCCGGACGTTTACAGCGCCGACAACAGATAAGCCCGCCGCGCCGTCATTCCGGCTTTCGCCGGGGTGACGGGTGGTGGGGCCATGTTACAGGCCGCGTCAACAGCTATTCTTTTCGAAAGGCAGGGATATGGACAAAAAAACCGCCGTCATCGCCATTGGCGGCAACTCGCTGATCTCGGCCAAGGGGCGGGAATCCCTTGAAGATCAACATTTGGCCGTGTATGAGACCAGCCGGCACATCGCCGACATCATCGAGGCGGGCTACCAGGTGGTGGTCACCCACGGCAACGGCCCGCAGGTGGGCTTTATCCTGGCCCGCTCCGACTTGGCGGCCAAGGAAATCCACCCCATCTCCCTGCCCATCGCCGTGGCCGACACCCAGGGAGCCATCGGCTATGAAATTCAGCAGAGCCTTGATAATGAAATGCTCCGGCGCGGCCGCCCCAGCCGCACCGTCAGCCTTATCACCCAGGTGCTGGTGGATGCGAACGACCCCGGCTTTGGGAATCCGGCCAAATTCATCGGCGGTTTTTATGACGAGAAACAGATCCCGGAGATTGAAAAAAATTACCCCGCTTGGGTGCTGAAGCCCGATTCCAACCGGGGCTACCGCCGGGTGGTGGCCTCGCCCCAGCCGCTGGAAATTGTGGAGCTTCCGGCTATTGAGAGCATGATCCGGGCGGGCTTCAACGTGGTCACGGTGGGCGGCGGCGGCATTCCGGTCATTCGGAAAGAGGGCTGTCTGGAAGGCGTGGCGGCGGTTATCGACAAGGATTTGGCCACCTGCCTTTTGGCGGAAAAGCTGCACGGCGACCTTCTGATAATTTCCACGGGCGTGCC
>JAITVE010000010.1 GCA_031285975.1 Candidatus Adiutrix sp.
ACAAAGTCGCTGGTTCCGGCCTTATACATGCAGCCCAGGGATTTTTCCTCAATGGTGGAAAGCCCCCCGGCCTTGTTGCCCGGAGTCGGCTGGCCCTGGCGCAGGTCAACGCCCAGGGCCACGGCCCGCTGCTCCACCCGCCGCACCATCTCCATAAACTTGCGGGCCTCGGCGGGGTCGGGAAAGCGTTTCACCAAAAGGTGTTCCGCGCCGATGACTTCCGTGGTTTCGCTTAAAATGGAACTGCCCCCGGCCTCCACCAGCGCGGTGGAGGCATAGCCGATGGCCGGGTTGGCGGCCAGGCCGCTGGTGGGGTCTGAGCCGCCGCATTCCAGCCCCAGCGTCAGGGCCGAGAAAGGCATCTCCCGCCGCCGTTGCTGGGAAAGCTTTTGCTGCAACCGGGCTGCGGCTTCAGCCCCGGCGGCGGTGGTTTTCAGGGTGCCGCCCAGTTGCTGAATCACCAGGCATTCCACGGTTTGGCCGCTGGCGGCAATGTCCTGGGCCAGGGCGGCGGGTTCAATGCCTTCGCAGCCCAGGCCTATAACCAGCACCGCGCCCACATTGGGGTTGCGGCCCAGGCCCGCGAGGGTGCGCCGGGTGAGGTCGTAATCCACCCCGATTTGGCTGCACCCGTGCTGGTTCGGCAAGGCCACCGCGCCCGGAACCTGGGCCGCCACGCGGGCCGCCACCGCCGAGGCGCAGACCGAAGCCGGGATAATCAACAGATGGTTCCGTATGCCGAAGCGTCCGTCCGGCCGCTCATAGCCCCATAACCGGTGTATTTTCTCATTCGCCGTATTCGATAGAATCATAGCCCCGCCCTAGAGCGCTTTTCTTTTTCAAGGTCATATGCGAAAAATGAAAAGCGCCCGGATGTTTGCGTATTTTGCAATTTACTCAAGGCAGGTAAATTGCAAAATGCTCTATTTGTCAAGATCGCCGCGGCCGCGCAGGCTTTCGATGTTGTGGGTGTGAACGTGCTCCCCCGGCGCGATGTCGCGGGTGGCCAGACCGATGCACTGCCCGTATTTGAGGCACGCTTCGCCCTTTTTCATGGGCCGCACAGCCATTTTATGGAACACGGCCACCGCGTCCCGCACCGCGATGTCCTCCCCGCCCCAGGTCACGGACTGCCCCGGCGACAACGGCTCCAGGCAGGTGACCACCGTGTCCGCCTCGTGGATATGCACTATATTCATCAATCCGCTCCTTTCATGTTCTCCATTGGCCGATTATACTGTGCCTGGCCAGTGAATTCAAGCGCGGGAAAATGATGACTCCGCCGCCCTGGAAAAATTCGTTCGCGCTTTACGCGCCAAATATGATTGCCTGAAAGGCTGGTTGGGCTTATAATGAGGGAACGGCGTGTTGGCTGGGCAGTTCCCGCCGCGATACCGCAAGAACTGCGGCTGAGGGGGAATTTTTCGCCCGGGGCGGAAGCTGAAGTTTCTCTTGAGGTTTGTGAAATATTGGCCTTAATATTGCTTTATCTACTTGCCGTGATGCTCGAATCCGCGGATTCACTTTCAACATAAGGGGCAGAAATCATGGCTATCAATATCTCGGAAAGTTTCAACAGAGGGCGGGAAATCATCGCGGGCGCGGGCCCTTCCAAGCTGGTTATCGGCGGGCTGACCTTGGCCATCGCCACGGGCCTTTTGCTGTTCGCCTTATTTTATAAGGCCGACACGCCTTACGGCACCCTGTATTCCCAGCTCTCCCCGCAGGACGCCGGGGCCATTACGGCGGAATTGAAGGCCCAGAAAATTCCCTACCGGCTGGAAGCCGACGGCACCGCCATTGAGATTGAGGCCGACAAAGTTTCCGCCACCCGCATTGACCTGGCCGTCAAAGGTTTGCCGTCCCAGAGCAACGTGGGCTTTGAGATTTTCGACAACCAGAAGCTGGGCGTCACGGATTTGGTGCAGAAAACCAACCTCATGCGGGCCGTCTCCGGCGAGTTGGAGCGGGCTATTTCCAGCCTGACGGAGATTGATTCCGCCAAAGTGCTCCTGTCCATCCCCAAGGAAACCCTGTTCATTGAAGAGCAGAAGGAACCCACCGCCTCCGTGGTCATCAAAACCCGGCCCGGCGCCGAGTTGACCAAGCCGCAGCTTTTGGGCATTGTGAATTTGGTGACGGCCTCTGTCAGCGGGCTGACCCCGGAAAACGTCTCGGTGGTGGATACCGACGGCGGGCTGATTTGGAGCAAGGACAGCAACAAGCCCGGGCTGCTGAACGACGACCAGATGAAGCAGAAGGCCGCCTACGAAGACAATATCAAGCGCCGCATCCAGGCCATGATGGAAAAGATTGTGGGGCCGGACAGGGCCATCACCACGGTCAACGCCGAGCTCGACCTCAAGGAAGTGGTGACCAACGAAGATATTTACGACCCCGAGCGCACGGCCATCCGCAGCGAGCAGAAAATCGTGGAACGCAGCGTCGGCCCCGGCCGGGCCATGGCGGGCATCCCCAACGCCACCTATGAGCTGGGCACGGCCAACCGTCAAAATGCCGGCGCGGGCGGCGCGCAGGAACAGTATTCCCGCAGCGAGGAAACCAACAACTACGAAGTCACCAACACCAAGCGCCAGACCGTGTCCCGCGCCGGAGACCTGAAAAAGATCAGCGTCGCGGTGGTTCTGGACGGCGTGTACACCGCCAATGAAGACGGCGACCCGGTTTTCGCGCCCCAGTCCGCCGAACTGCTGGCCCAGTTGGAAGAGGCCGTCAAAAGCACCGTGGGCTTTGACGCCGCGAGAGGAGACACCGTGTCCATAACCAGTATGCAGTTCAGCCGCCCCGAAGAAATCTCCGTCTGGGCGCTCTTCGCCCTGGATTTGGTGCGGGAATTCTCGCGGCCCATCCTGAACATCATCCTCATCGTCCTGTTCTTCTTCCTGGTGGTGCGGCCTATCATGAACTGGCTGAAGCGGGAAGTGGAGCCCATGGGCAGCGGCGCGGAAGCCCCGGTGCTGCCCGAATACCCCGGCGGCCACGGCTACGGCGACAGCCTGCCGCTCCCGGTGGCCCAGGCCGCGCCCGAGGCCGTCGAAGAGCCCGCCGACAGCCCGACCCAGCTGCCCTACGCCGTGGACGACGACGACCTGCCGAACTACGACGACGAGGACGCGGAAGCCGAAGAAGCCGACGACGAGCCTCCGATGCTGGCCTACGGCAACCTCAGCCGCGAGAACATCCTGCCCCTGGCCCGTGAAAACCTGGATCGCACTGTGGGCCTGGTGCGCGGCTGGATCGACGAAAAACCGCCGCAGCAGGACAATAAGATGTAAAAACGCTCGAAGGTCTCCGCCGCGCCCCCGGCGGAGACCCCCGTCCATTACCGGACGATTGCTGACGACACCGTCAAATTTTTGCCTCCGCCGCGCGATGTTTTTGTACAAACCTTTGGGAACCGAACGCAAGAGAGAACCGTATTATGGCCAGAGAAGAACAACTGCCAGTGGGACTGACCGGGCCGGAAAAAGCCGCCATTTTTCTGCTGACCCTGGGTGAGGAATTCACCACCGAGATATTCACGGAACTTGAGGACATCGAGATCAAGCAGCTCGGCA
>JAITVE010000033.1 GCA_031285975.1 Candidatus Adiutrix sp.
CCCTCATGACCGGCGAAGGCCTCACCGACGCCCGGCCGACCCAGAGCGGCCAACTGGGCGAGCCGGAAGTCTCCATCACCTTCGACGGCCGGGGGGCTCGCCAGTTTGAGCGCGTCACCGGCGAATACGTCCAGCGCAACATGGCCATCGTTCTTGACGGCACAGTGCACAGCGCCCCGGTCATCCGCAGCAAAATCAGCGGCGGCCGCGCGGTCATCAGCGGCTCCTTTACTATGGAAGAAGCCCGCGACCTGGCCGTGGTGCTTCGGGCCGGGGCCCTGCCCGCGCCGGTTTCAGTGCTGGAAGAGCGCACCGTCGGCCCCACCCTGGGGGCGGATTCCATTCAGATGGGCCTTCGCGCCGGGCTGTTGGGCCTCGGGGCGGTGCTGGTTTTCATGAGCATCTATTACCGCCGGGCCGGGCTGATTGCCGACGCGGCCCTGCTGTTCAACTTCCCCGTGGTCATCGCCGTGCTGGCCGGGTTCGGGGCCACCCTGACCCTGCCGGGCATTTTTGGCCTCATCCTCACCCTGGGCATGGCCGTGGATGCCAACGTGCTGATTTTCGAGCGCATCCGTGAGGAGCTACGCACCGGCAAAAACCCCAAAACAGCTGTGGCGGCAGGTTTCGGCCGGGCCTTCTGGACGATTTTCGACTCCAACCTGACCACCCTCATCACGGCCATGGTTCTCTACCAGTTCGGCTCCGGGCCCATTCGAGGGTTTGCGGTCACCTTGTCGGTGGGCATCCTTTCGTCCATGTTCACCGCCATCTTTTTCTCCAGGGTGGTCTTTGACCTGGCCCTCAATAACCGCCGGGTCGAGCGGCTCAGTATATAAGGGGGAGCGCCATGTCATTTGAACTCATCAAACCGGGCGTCAACATCAACTTCATCGGCCGCCGCCACCTGGCCTTCGCCGTGTCGGGCCTCATCATCCTGCTCTGCCTGGGCTCCATAGGCTTCAAGGGCCTGACCATGGGCATCGACTTTGCCGGGGGGCTTCTCATCCAGGCCCGCTTCACCGAGCCCACCGACCCCGAGCGCATCCGCCAGGCCCTGAGCCAGGCCAATTTGCCCACCCCCAGCATCCAGAGCTTCGGCGAGGCTGGGGACAACGAATTCCTCATCAACCTTCAGGGCGACGAGGAATTGGAAAGCAACGTGGCCACCGAAGAATCCCTGAGCCAAAAAGTGGCGGACAGCCTCACCGGCTTCTTCGGCGCGGATCAGGTGGAAATCCGCCGCGTGGAAATGGTGGGCCCCAAAGTGGGGCAGGATTTGCGGCAGAAGGCCATGAGCGCCCTGTATTACAGTATTCTCATGATTCTCATCTATATTTCAGGCCGTTTCGAGCACAAGTGGGGCACCGCCGCCGCCTTTGTCGGCGCGCTCCTGGGGGTGCTCTACCTGGGTTCCCTCATCGGCATAAACCTGATGTGGCTCACCCTGGTGGCCGTGGCGGTGACCGTTATTCTCTGTTATGTGCTGAAATTTGAGTATGCCCTAGGGGCCATTCTGGCGCTCCTTCATGACGTTATCATCACCGTCGGCATCTTTTCCCTTTTGGACAAGGAGATAACCCTGAGTTTCGTGGCCGCCATCCTCACCATCGTCGGCTATTCGCTCAACGACACCATCATTATTTATGACCGCATCCGCGAGCATGTGCAAAAGGCCAGCAAAAAAGGCGACTACGCGGAGACCATCAACCGCAGCATCAACGAGACCCTCTCGCGGACGGTGCTGACTTCCGGGTCTACACTGATTGTTGTGCTGGCTCTCTACTTCCTCGGCGGCCCCGTTAATCAGGACTTCGCCCTGGCCTTGTTGATCGGTATTGGCTTTGGGACGCTGTCGTCGATTTTTATATCGGCGCCCGTGCTGTTGTTCTGGTCGAAAGGGGCTCCGGCGGCCCCGGTTCTGACCGGCGGGAAAGTGTGAAAGAGGCTAAGAATCTGGATTAGTATGGGGCTCCGCCCCAGGCCTCTCTTAAGCGGGGCTTGGGGCAGCGCCCCATACTAATAATCGCCGCGAAGCCGCCACCCAAAAGAGAATCTCATGGATTACCTCACTAAAATAATGACTCTCCCGCAAGCCCAAGCCCGCCGCCAAGCCTTGGCGGTGCAGGGCCGCAAGCTGGTATTCACCAACGGCTGCTTCGATTTATTACACCCCGGCCACCTCCGCTATTTGGCGGAGGCCCGCGCCCTGGGCGACTTTCTCCTGGTGGGACTAAACTCCGACCGCTCCATCAGCGCCCTGAAAGGCCCCACCCGGCCGGTGTGCCCGGAGGCTGTCCGCGCCGAAATGCTGGCCGGGCTGGCCGCCGTGGACGCGGTGGTGGTCTTCGACGCCGACACCCCCCTCGACCTCATCACCGCCCTGGTTCCCGACGTGCTGGTCAAAGGCGGCGATTGGGCGGTGGAGCAAATCGTGGGCGGCACACTGGTGCTGGAGCGCGGCGGCGAGGTGCGTTCGCTGTTGCTGGCCGAAGGCTTTTCAACGACGGCGCTGATTGAACGCATTATGGGGCGTGCATGAGTACGGCGGCGCTGACAACACGTTCAGGGGGCCGCCCATGAGCGAGACTGGCAAAAGCCTGCACGCCATTTTGGGCGCGGACGACGGGGCCAGCGCGGAAGCCTTGCGCAAAGCCTACCTGGCCCTGGCCGTGAAATACCACCCCGACCGCAACCCCGGCAACCGGGAGGCCGAGGAACGGTTTAAAGAAATCAGCCAGGCCTACGCCATCCTCAGCGACCCCGCGGCCCGCGCCCGCTACGAGCGCACCCGTCCCCGCAAAACCGCCTCAACCGGAACAGCCTCCGGCGGCCAGCGGGCAGCCGGACAGCAGCAGCCGGGCCAGCAATCAACAGGCCCGCGCCCCTCGGCCGGGGGAGCTTCGGGTGGAGCGGGAGCGTCCGGTGACTCTTCCTCCGGCGCAGCCGGGGCGGACTCCTCTGCCCGGCCCGGCGAAACCCCTGATTTCGATGAAGTGCTGGCCAATTTCTTCAAAACCGCCAAAGGCCGCGAAACCCTGCGCGATTTGGAAGGCGAGTTGAACAAATCCGGCATCAAATTCACCGTGGACGACTTTGCCCAATGGCTCAAAAAAGGCCCCGCCCCGGATGGCGGAGCCGCTTCCCCGGGTGGCCGGGCGACTGCCTCCCCGGAAGCCCGCCCCGGCTCCCCGGAGCGCCAGGGTTCCCTCTGGTCG
>JAITVE010000071.1 GCA_031285975.1 Candidatus Adiutrix sp.
TTTTGATCAGGTGTTTTTCAGCCGCTTCGGCAATTTCATAGTCCTTAGCGCCTTTAGCCGTAAAATCTTGCCAATTCAAACCCATAATAGAGCCTCCGTATGCAATGATGGCACAGCCACGCGTGGCTGCGGTAAATGAACGCAAGAAACCAATACGTCACGTGGGCGTCTTGGTGTTGCACCATAACAGAACACAGTAGGATTAATGACTTATATCTACCACGTCCGCCGCCCGATGTCAAGTTTAAAGAACAGCCGCGCCTCAATAAAGAGCGGGCAACCTCCGAAGCTCTTTATTATGAAGAATGGCACAATATCCCCAAATGAACACGCCGTCACCGCGCCTCCCCCCGGAAGCCGGGCATTGACAGCCCGCCGCCCTGTGATACAATACGGCCAGCTGAGACAACGATGTAAACATCTTGGCCGAACCTGGTAATACCTTGGCCGGAGCCGCCCGGCGGCCCGCTGCGGACGCGGCGGCCCACGGCTCTTCAAATAGTGTAAGGACGCCCCATGCTGGATTGCGAAATATTTCTGCCCACCGCCGAAGACACCTTCAAGGCCGGGGCCCGCCTCGGAACCGGCCTGGCCGCCGCCTTAAGCGACGGGAGCCTCGCCCTGCCCTGCCTCATCACCCTGCGCGGCGACCTGGGGGCGGGCAAAACCACCTTCTGCCAGGGGCTCTGCCAAGCCCTGGAAGTCAGCGAACCCGGCGAAGTCATCAGCCCGACCTTCACCTTGGCCAACGAATACCGCGGCCTCGTGGACATTTTCCACCTCGACCTCTACCGCCTCACCGACCCCGAACAATTTTACCAGGCCGGCCTGGACGAGTACCTCCTCCGCCCCGCCCTCACCCTGATAGAATGGCCCGAGCGCCTGCCCTCCTGGCCCGGCAACCGTCTCGACGTCACCCTGAATTTTCAAGATGAGGGGCGGTTCCTGACCGTGAAAAGCAGTCAAGACGCCGGGCAAGGAAGTTAGCCCCGACCAGGCGGTTGACAGCGCAGCTATTCCTTTTTACAATGGCCAAAATATTGTGCAGGCGTTTATTCCGTTCATGAACAGAGTCGAAGAAATTCTGGCCGACATTTTCGGCTTCCGCAGTTTTAGGCCCCACCAGCGGGACATCATCGAAGCGCTTATCCAGGGCCGCGACGTGTTTGCGGTGATGCCCACCGGGGGCGGGAAGTCGCTGTGCTATCAGCTTCCGGCGCGGCTTTTGCCGGGCGCGGCGGTGGTGGTGAGCCCCCTCATCGCCCTGATGAAAGACCAGGTGGACAACGCCCAGGCCCTGGGGCTGGCCGCCGGGGCCCTGAACAGTTCCTCAACGCCGGAGGAACGCGCCCTGGTGCGGCGGCAGTTGGCCGAGGGCAGCCTTGATTTGCTCTACCTCTCCCCGGAACGCTTGCAGGCGGATTTTCTCCAGTGGCTGCGCGGCTTTAAAATCGCCTTTTTCGCCATTGACGAAGCCCACTGCGTCTCCGAGTGGGGGCACGATTTTCGGCCTGATTATTTAGGGCTGAAGGCCCTGGTCGAGCAGTTCCCCGAGTGCCCGGTGGCCGCCTTCACCGCCACCGCCACCCACCGCGTGGCCGGGGACATCATCGGCCGGCTGGGCCTGCGCGAGCCCTTCAAGGTGCGCGCCTCCTTCAACCGGCCCAACCTCCACTACCAGGTCACGCCCCGCGCCAAGCTGGAGCGGCAGATTATGGGCGTGGCCGAAATGTATCCCGGCGAAAGCGGCATTGTCTACCGCTCCACGCGAAAAAAAGTCGAAGAAACCGCCGCCAGACTGGCCAAAAACGGCCTGGCCGCCCGGCCCTACCACGCGGGCATGGAAGACCACGAGCGGCGCGCGGCCCAGGACGATTTCATCCGCGACCGCTGCCAGGTGATGGTGGCCACGGTGGCCTTCGGCATGGGCATCGACAAATCCAACGTCCGCTTCGTCATCCACGGCGACCTGCCGAAAAACCTTGAAAGCTACTACCAAGAAACCGGCCGGGCCGGGCGCGACGGCGAACCGGCCCACTGCGCGCTGTTTTACGGCCCGCAGGAAATGGTGCTGTGGCGGCGCTTTGCCGATGAAATGGCCGAGCCCCAGCGCACGGCGGCCCTGGAACAACTGCGCCGCATGATTGACTTCGCCCAGCGCGACGGCTGCCGCCGCCGGACGCTCCTGGCCTATTTTGGCGACAATTTAGCCGAAGGCGACTGCGGCGGCTGCGACGTCTGCCGGGGGGAAGTGGAGCGCGTCGAGGCCACCGTCCCGGCCCAGATGGCCCTCTCGGCCATGGTGCGCACGGGCGGGCGGTTCGGCGCAACCCATTTGACGGACATTTTGCTGGGGGCCGACACCGCCAAAATCCGCGCCGCCGGGCACCACTTACTCCCGACCTACGGCGTGGGCCGCGCCTACGACCGGGCCTTCTGGCGCGACCTCATGGCCGGGCTGGCCGCGCGGGGGCTGGCCGAAAGCTCCGACGGCCCCTACCCCACCCTCTCCGCCGCGCCCCGCTCCCGGCCGCTGCTGCGGGGCGAGGACAGCTTCCACATGCTGCAAACCGCCGCCCGCGTCACAGTGAAGCGGCGCGTCCGCGACGTTGACGATTCCCTGCCTGACCTTTCCGAAGCTTTGCTGGCCGAGCTCAAGGCCGCGCGCCGCCGCCTGGCCCAGGCCGCCAACCTGCCGCCCTACATCGTGTTTTCCGACCGCTCATTGCGGGAAATGGCCCAAATCAAGCCCACCAGCCCGGCGGAATTCATGGGCGTCTCCGGCGTGGGCCTCCGCAAGTTGGAGCAGTATGGCGAGCATTTTATGGGCATCATCGCAGAATATTTAGAGGCGCACCCGGACGAAAAGCCGCCGCAAAGCGATGTGCCGCAAGTGGTTGACGAAGAAGACTTGAAGGAAATCCGGCGGCAGCGGCGCAGGCAGGAGCGGCAAGAACGGCAGGAACGCGCCCCGAGAAGCGGCGGCCGTGCCGAGACCGAAGTTCAATTGGATATGGGCCTGAGCTTGGGGGAAATTGCCGAAGCGCGGGGCCTGACCCTAGGCACCATTGTCGGCCACCTGGAAGACATCGTGGAGGCCGGGCGCGATTTCCCGGCGGAACGCTTCATTGAGCCGGAGCGGCTGGCGGCCATAGGCCAGGCTTTTCAACGCTTCGGCGACGAAAACTGGCGGCTCAAACCCATTGTGGAGGGCCTCATCGCCGAGGGTTCGGAACTCGGCATCAGCTATGAGGAAGCCCGCCTGGCCCGCATTTTCCTGCGGAACGCTGGGGACGAGGAATAAAAAAACGGGCGGCCGCCAAAACACATTGACGGCCGCCCGTTTCATGCAAAACGTGCGCGGCGATTAATAGCCGCTGTACCCGCTGCTGTTCTGGCGGTAGCGCTGCTCTTCGTAATACCGGCGGTCACGCTGGTCGTCGTAATAGCGGTCATCGTAATATTGCCGGTCGCGCTGCTCGGCGGTGGAGCCGAAAATCGCGCCCACCACGCCGCCCAGGGCGCCGCCGATAAGGGCCCCCGAGCCGCCGTGGCCGCCGGAGAGTTTGCCGATGCCCGCCCCGGCCAGGGCCCCGCCCGCCGCGCCGGTCAAAGTGCCCTGCGCAGTCGGGGACATGTTGGTGCAGGCCAGGGGCATGGCCGTCAGGGACAACAGCAGGCAGAGAGCGATAAATTTTTTCATAGGGTCACCTCATCACTTGGCAAGTTTGGGCTGGACAAAGCTGAACCACAACACCTCGGCCACCGGCCGCTCCAGGTCGCCGGGATGCTCGACAACGTAGCGGTTCAGGCCGTCATACATTTCTTTCAGCGGCAGGTCTTCAAAGCCGCGCACCCAGGAGCCGGTTAAACTCTGCTTCATGGGCATCAGCTTTTTGCCGCTCTTGAGCTGCCATTCTTTTTCAATTTCCAGCATGGTCACCAGGCCCACCAGGAAGGCGTAGCGCTCGTTGGGTTTTGATTCTTTCCAGTGGCCCATGGTGACCAGCGGCACCACGGCCTGGCCTGTCATGGCCGGGACTTCGCGGCGATAGGCAAAATCCTGAGCGGGAGCCATTGGCGCGGGAGCCAGAAAAATACTCAGCAATAAAAGGGAAAAAACTCCGATTGCAAACCGGAGAGTCTTGTCGTGCATAAAAACCTCCTGTGATAATCGGCAATGCCCGGCGATGTGCCGGACTATTTCTCGTCAACGATGTAGGTGGCCGAAGCATTCTCGCTTTCCCAGGCGGAGACGGAATGGAGCCAGACCCGGCCTTCGGAGGCCTCGCGGATGTGCGGCGCGAGATGGTCGAAAATGAAGCGGGCGATGTTTTCCGAGGACGGGTTGGCGGTTTTGAATTCCGGCAACTCGTTGAGGTATTGATGATCGATGAGCTCCAGCACCTCGTTCAGATGTTTTTTGATGACGCCGAAATCCATGACCAGGCCAATGCGGTCAAGCTCTTTGGCGCGGACGCGGGCCTCCACGAACCAGTTGTGGCCGTGCAGGTTCTCGCACTTGCCGTAAAACTCGCGCAGATTGTGGGCGGCCGCAAAGTGTTTGGTGACTTTGAGTTCGTACATTACTCGCCCTCGTCTTCAGACTGCTTGCCCAGCAAACCGTTGTCCAGCCACTGCTGAAGCGTGCCGATGAGGCTGCGGGCCGCGTCCGCCGACAGGTTGATGGCGTCGCGCTTTTTGAAAACGCCCTGATATTTCTGGTAACGCCGCAGGGTGGCCTTGGGCGCGCCCATGGCCCCGCTTTGGCGTTCCCGCTCGCGGTAGCGGAAGAGGATGGACGTCCAGGCCCCGCGGGTGAGAATCACTTTCTCAAGCTCTTCCACCACCACTTCGCCGTCTTCTTCGTAATTAACGGTAATGTCGTTAATATTTTCAGCCATGTTGCACAGTCCTTTAAAATTGATGCGGCCCCAGAGCGGCCAAAGGTTATCGTTTAATCACCGCCGGGAGCCCGGCGGCTTCCGCCGCCGCCGCCCGCTCCTGCTGCCGGGCCTGGGCCAAGTCCCGCAGGTAAAGGAACAGGGGCAAACCGCAGGACACGCCCACGGCCACCGTGGCCAAAACCGGCAGCCACAGGCCCTTCATTTTCAGCCGCCGCCCTTCCCCGATCACGAAAAAAAGGTTGACCAGGCTGGATATCAGGAAAGCGGCCCCCACAAAACTGCTGATGGGGCTGGCCCAAAGCTGGGCCTTAAATTCCGCAAAATTCAGCCCGTGCGTCAGCAAAAACTGCCCCATGAAACTATAGGGAGCCACCGCGCCCAGAAAGGCCAGACCCAGATAAAAATAGCCCATAGCATCCTCCGGGGTCATGCGGGAACCTGCTGTTGTTCTCTGCCCCGCCGTCAATTCCAACGGTAGGGTGGTCGTCCCTTCTCGTCATTCCGGCGGAAGCCGGGGTGACGGCCGAGGGGCGACCGCCTGTGGGGGCGATTATCTGTCATAATACCGTCCCCTGCCGCTATCATCACCCGCAAAGCCTTACGGCGCAGTCTTTTCACGGCCGAAATACTCCAAATATTCCATGGTCTCCGGCGCGGAGATCACCAGGGTGCTCTTGTCCTGGAAGGCTTTCTGGTACGATTCCAGGGAGCGGACAAAGGCGTAAAATTCCGGGTCAAGCCCGTAGGCCTCAGAGTAGACCGAAGCCGCCTCAGCGTCCGCCTGGCCCCGGATTTCCTGGCTCTTGCGATTGGCTTCGGCGATGATTTCGGCCCGCTTGCGGTCGGCCTCGGCCCGAATCAGCCGGCCCTTCATTTCGCCTTCGCTGCGGTATTTGGTGGCCTGCTGGTTGCGCTCCGTCTTCATGCGCTCATAGACCGAAAGCTGGTTCTCGGCGGGCAGGTCGGCTTTTTTAATGCGCACGTCCACCACTTCCAGGCCCAGGGTGGCGCCCTCCTCGGCCAGCTTTTTATTGCTCTCGTCGTTCACCCGCTCCATAACCGTGTTGCGGCTCTGGGAGATGATGTCGCTCATGTCGTGGAGGCCCAGTTCCGATTTCAGAACGCCGATGATGACGTCACCAAGGCGGCGCTTGGCTTCCTCGACGATGGAATAGCTGCTGTCGCTTTTAAAGCGGGTGTAGAAGGCCAGCGGCTCCTTGACCCGCCAGCGCACATAGGCGTCCACCACCATGTTCTTCTTGTCTTTGGTGTAGATGATGGTGCTGGCCATGTCATATTCCATCAGGCGGTTGTCGAGGTAAATGACGTTCTGGATGAACGGCATTTTCACGTGCAGGCCCGGCACGGTTTTGGTGCTCACCGGCTGGCCGAACTGGAGCACAATGGCGTACTGGGTTTCGTCCACCGTGAACAGGGCGTTGCTCAGGCCGAAACCGGCCACGGCGGCGATAAGAACAATGGCGGCGTGTAATTTCTTATTCATGGCTCACCTCCCGCCCTGGCCGTTAGTCGCGGGCTGGGCCGACGGCGCTGGGGCCGCCTGTTTGACGCCCAAATGCGGGAGCAGGGACTGCCCGACCTCGCCGGACAGCAGCACTTTTTCAGACGCGGGCAAAATCTGATCCATAGCCTCCAGCATCAGGCGGCGGCGCATAATTTCCGGCGCTTTTTTGTATTCCGCCACCAGGGCTTTGAAGCGGGAGGCCTCGCCCTGGGCCAGGTTGATGCGCTGGGAGGCGTAGGCCCTGGCGGCGGCCTCTATGGTGTAGGCCTGGCCCTGGGCCTCGGGCAGCACCTTATTGCTGTAGCCCTGGGCCTCATTTTCCGAACGCACGCTGTCTTCGCGGGCCGAAGTCACGTCGCGGAAGGCCTGGCTGACGTCGCGGGGCACATGGACTTCCTGCAACTCCACGTTCTGGATCAAGACGCCGATTTCATATTTATCCAGCATGGCCTGGAGGGTCTGGATGGTGTCGTCCTGAATGGGGGTGCGCTTTTCGGTGAGGGCGTCGTCAATGGTGTTGCGGCCAATGACTTCGCGCATGGCCGAAGTGGCGGCGTCGCGGATGGCCTTTTCCGGGTCGTAGACCTGGAAGACGTAATCCTGCGCGTTGCGCACGCGGTATTGCACCACGAAGCGGATGTCGGCGATGTTTTCGTCCTTGGTCAGCATCATGGTTTCTTCGCTGGTGCCCGTGTTGCCGCCGATTTCCAGGCGGTTGGTGCGGCCGGTGTTGACCTTGATGACGGCTTCAATGGGAAACGGGGCGTGATAGTTCAAGCCGGGGCCGACTTCGCGGTGGTATTTGCCAAAGCGTTTTATCAGGCCGCGTTCGGCCGGATCCACCGTGAAAAAGCCGCTGGCCGCCCACAGGGCGATCAGGATTATCGGCAGGAAGGCGAAGGCCCGCCCGCTGCCCGGCATTTTCAGGTTCTTAAAGGCGTCGCCCATTTTGGGGAGGCCGGGGCCCAGCGGGCCCTTGTTTTTCTGGCGGCTCTTTTGCCACTCGTCCCAATCCATCGGCATAGTGTATCGCTTTCCTGTCTGCCCGGCGACGTCCCACCGGGATAATATCAAAGCCTATATGTTACCATAATATGACATTTTTTCAATACCCGGAAATTAATGGAGGCTTCGCGGCGAAGATTTGTCAGTAGCGGGACTCTGTCCCGCACCCTGCCAAAGAGGGCCTTATGCGAGGCCCTCTCTGGACTCTCCGCGCACCAGGGGCTGCGCGCCCCTGGACCTGCGTGTCGGCTAGTGAAGCCGCGACGACCATGGAGCGGCGCCACAACTCGCCTGAACTCATTCAAACCTGATAAGGTTTGAATAAACTGAGATTACAAGCCTTGCTTGTAAAGAGCTCAAACAAGTGGCGCCGCGCCTGCGGCGGGGAAGAGGCTGGGCTAGCAATCACAATCGGCCGTGCAGCAACGCCGCAACTCGGCTGAACGCCTTAAACAAGCGGCGTTGCAATAGCGGCGGGAAAGAGGCGCGGCGGCAATATCTGGCGGAGGTGCAGCACGGTTCCACTATTAAAAAATAGTCGCGCTTTTTGCGCCTTTCATTACCTTTACCCCTTATAACCAACCATTATGCCGCAGCCGGGGGGCAAGGGAGCGTTGAGGCGTTTGATGTCTTGCAGCCCGGCTTCGGACATCATGGCGGCGATTTCGGCTTGGGTGTAGGCCTGGCCGCCGGAGGTCTGCACCAGCATGTTCAGGGAAAAGAGGGCCGAGGGGGCCGGGCCGCTGCGGTCATCGTCGATGATGAATTCCTGGATGGCCAGGAGGCCGCCAGGGGCCAGGGTTTCGGCCCCGCGTTTCACCAGGCGGGCCGCCTCAGGCGGGGCTTCGCCGTGGAGCACCTGGGACAGCCAGGCCGCGTCAAAGCCGCCCGGCAGGTCGCTGCGCAAAAAATCGCCGCCCTGGAACTCTATCCGCCGCTCCAAATCAAATTGACGGAAGGTGGCGCGGGCGAATTTTTCCGTGGCGGGCTGGTCGAAAACCACAGCCGTCAAGTCGGGGTAGCGGCGGCAGAAGTGAACGGCGTAGGTGCCGGGGCCGCCGCCCAAGTCCAGAAGGCGTGTCCGGCCGCTGAGGTCAAGGGCTTCGGCCACACGGTCGGCCTGAAGGCGGGCGGTGTTGAACATGCCCATCAAAAAAGCTTCCCGCTCCTCTTCGTCGTCCGTGGCCAGGGTGCCCTGGGCGGCCACCATTTGGCCGGTGGCCACGGCTTTGGTCAGGTTGACCCAACTGGGCAGGATGTGGGACATATGCTTGATGATATAGCCCAGATATTCCGGCGAATCCGCCGCCAGGTATTTGCGGGAGGCGGCGGTCAGCTTGACGATGTTGCCGTCCCGTTCCAGGAATTTCATGGCCACCAGGGCCGTGACCAGCATGTCCGTGGCCCTCGGCTCGCCGCCGATGCGGGAGGCCAGGCCGTGGGGGGTCAGGCCGCCGGGCCCGGCCTGGCCAACCTGAGCCAGGGCGGTGAAGAGGTCGAGTTTAACGTCCGCATACAGGGCGCAGGCTTCCCACACCTGGCCTGAAAGCTGGAAAATATCCGAAGGCGTCCAATCCTGGCGATCCATAATTTTCTCCTTTGATGTGGCCTTGCTATCGCTGGAAAAAACAAGGCTGGCATCACAAAGTGGGCCAGCCTTGGAAGGTATACATTACATGGGGAATCTCGCTCACACGGTGCTGATGCGCGAGAAATCCGCGATGAGCTCAAATATGCGCCCGGCGCGGGACAAGAGGGCCACGCGGGCCTCTTTGACTTCCGGGTCGGGGTCGTCCACCAGCACCTCGTCGAAGAATTTGTCCACCGGCCCGCGCAGGGAGGCGATTTCGCCCATCAGGCCGTCGAAGTCCCCGGCCTCCAGGTAGGCACCGGTTTTGTGCTCCAGACTTTCCACCCGGCCCAAGAGGGCTTTTTCCGGCTCCAGGGCCAGGCGACCCCATTGGTCAAAGTCGTCACGGGC
>JAITVE010000185.1 GCA_031285975.1 Candidatus Adiutrix sp.
GTCCCGCAAAATCCCGGTCATTGTGGGCACGTCCGGCGGTTCCGGCGCGGACAGCCATTTGGAGTGGACGGTGGACATTGTGCGGGAAATCGCCCGCGAACAGGGGTTATCCTTTAAGCTGGCCATGGTCAGCGCGGAAATTCCCCACGACGTTGTGCTGAAAAACCTGGCCGCCGGGGCCGTGAAACCCCTGCCGCCCGCGCCGCCCCTCACCGCCGACGATGTGGACAAAACCACGGCCATTGTGGCCCAGATGGGCGTGGAGCCCTTCATCAAAGCCCTGGAACAGGGCGCGGAAGTCATCCTCACCGGGCGGGCCTACGACCCGGCGGTCTTCGCGGCCCTGCCCGTGAAAGAGGGCTTCGACCCCGGCCTGGCCATCCACATGGGAAAAATCTTGGAATGCGCGGCCATTGCCGCCACCCCCGGCAGCGGCAGCGACTGCATGTTCGGCACCCTGCGCGAGGACAGCTTTGTGCTGGAACCGCTTTCGCCGGAACGCAAGTGCACCACCCTCTCCGTGGCCGCCCACACCCTGTATGAAAAAAGCAACCCCCTGGTGCTGCCCGGCCCCGGCGGCGTTTTGGATTTGCACCAGACCACCTTCACCCAGCTCACCGCAAACTCCGTGGAAGTGCGCGGCAGCCGCTTTGTGCCGACTTCTGGCAAATACACCGTCAAGCTCGAGGGGGCCCGCCGGGTGGGCTACCGCACCGTCTCCTTCGCCGCCGCCGCCGACCCCATCCTCATCAGCCAAATCGACACGATTACCGAAGCGGTGCGGGCGCGGGTGAAAAACAATTTCAGCCATCTGGAAAACTATTTCCTCGATTTCAAAATTTACGGGCAGAAGGGCGTTTTGGGCATGTTCAAAGACATGCCCCCAGCCGAGGCCGCGCCCTCGGAACTGGCCGTCATCATCGAGGCCGTGGCCCCCACCCAGGAACAGGCCAACACCATTTGCGGCTTCGCCCGTTCCACCATGCTGCATTTCGGCTATCCGGGCCGGAAATCCACCGCCGGGAACCTGGCCTTCCCCTTCTCCCCCTCGGACTTCAAGGCGGGCGAAGTGTTTGAGTTCAGCCTCTACCACATTCTGGAAGTGGACGACCCTTGCCAGCACTTCCCCGTTGCCATGAAGAACTGCGTCAAAGGAGAGCTGTCATGATGCACAAACTCTATGACCTGGCCGACGTGATTCGGAGCAAGAACTCCGGGCCCTACGAAATCACCTTTGACGTCATCTTTAAAGAGGAGGCCATGTTCAAAAAAGTGGCCGAGGCCAAGATCTTCAACGCCAAAAGCTTCGCCGCCCTCTACCATATCAAAGAGGACGAGGTGCTCGGCGTGGTGAATTTCCCGCCCGCCAAGGCCATCAAAATAACTATCGTCCGCCCCATGCCCTCGGGCAATTTAGGGGAGACGGACGTCTACGGGGCCCAGCAGCACGGCCCATTACTCAATTATCAGTTCGAAATGAACTGATTGACCCACGGGCTTTTCTCGAAATTTCGGGAAAAGCCTTTCTCATATTGGGGCTATAATTATGGCGGAAATTCATCCCAAATGGCGCGTATTTATAGAGCGTGTGGCCGAAGGCGGCACGGTCGGCATCATCGGCCTGCTCCGCGAAGATTTCACGCCCATCGCGCCGGAGCGTGAAAAAAAGTAGTCCCCGGCTCGGGCAAACGACGGCGAGTAGGGCAGGGCAAGAGCAAAATTGGCCGCACAGGAAGCAGCTATGGAACAGCACAAAAAGGGTTTGCCCCCCTGGATCAAACGCATGATCATCCCTCTGATCGCGGTAGGCTTTGTGGTCGGCCTGGTCATGTCGATTATTCCCTGGCATATGATTACGCGCTCCCCCAACTCTGCGGCCCAAACCTTCTTGCAACAGTTGTCCACGGCTGAGGTCGCTTTTAGTGTTGATCACAAGGCTTTCGTCGTCGGCGTTACTGCCAATGATATTAATGAGCTTATCGCCTATGGGCTCCGGCCTGACTCCCATGTGGGCTTTGTAATTCTTCCGCAACTCGCCGCTTCGAATTCCAACACGCCTGGGTTTATTGCTTTTGCGGCCCACCGGGCCAAAGGTTCTATTCTCTTTATATATGATTACCCCAATGGCGATGGCGTTCAGCCCGCCACAGCCGCAAGCTATGGCGGCGTGGCCCGGCCCGAAAAGCTGACGCTTTTCAGATTCAATAACGGCGTGCTTGAATCCAGCGGCAGCGCCCAATTCGGGCTTAAAAACGGCAAAGTGAACGCGCCGCTGGGTGATTTCACCTGGACTCCCGTGAAATAATGCGCTTGACATTTTGCGCGGCCGGGGCCATCTTTATTCATGACCCCGGCCCCCTTTTCGCGCCTCTTAAATCTTGGAGATTATTGTGGACTCGATAACCAATCAGCACATCTATTCCGTCTATTTCGCCCCGCGCGGGCGGGAGCGCCTGATGCGGCTCGGCGAGCGGCTGGCCCACCAGCACCTGAACTATGAAGACCGGCTCATCGGCATTATCGGCGATTCCGGCAGCGGGAAATCGCTGGTCATCAAGGGTTTATTCCCCGGCGTGGCGCTCTCGAACGACGACGACCTCATCGCCATGGAAAAGGTCATGCAGGTGCGCCCGGCCGACCTTGACCACGATTTCAAGACCGCCACCTACCACATCGACATGCGCTTCCAGATGGCTTTTACCCAGATGTACGAAATCGTCGATTTCGTCAAAGGGGCCCTGGGCGCGGGCCGCCGGGTGATTGTCGAGCATTTCGACCTTCTGTACCCCTTCCTGAAAATCAATGCCGACATCATCATCGGCATCGGCGAGGAAATCATCGTCACCCGGCCCACCCTCTTCGGGCCTTTGCCCCGCGACATTTTCAACCTGGTCATCCCCTCGCTCCGAAAGCGCAAAATGGCCCACACTGCGGAAGACTTGACCGCCTATGTGTTGCAGGAAATTTCGCGCATTCCCTTCCGCAGTTTCAAAGACGTCAATAGCGACATCCGGGGCGGCTTTGTGCTCAACTTTCCCCTGAAATTGGAGGTGGATTTGGCCGAAGTCGAGCGGCATGTGCAGGGCCTTTTGGATCAGCAGTTGGACATCAGTTATTATGACGAAGACCACATCCAAATCGGCGAAAACATCGTCATCCCCTGCACCGGGCCGCGCATCCACGTGCGCAACACCTCGGAAATCGAGCATTTTCAACTGATTAAGGAATTTAAGCACGACCCCAAATCCGGTCGCTACGCTCTGGTGGGGATTATTGATAAACGCAAGGCCGACGGCGAGGATTTTAACGAGATACACCGTGAACAAGACGACTGAGCCCACGAAAATTGAGGAGCAATTATGCGGGAAATAGACTGCCGAACCATAACCGAAGCCGTCAGCGACATGTGCGTGGCGGCCAACTGCCTGATAAGCGAAGACATCCACGCCGCGCTCCGGGCGGCGGAACAGCGCGAGGATAACGCCCTGGGCAAAAACGTCTTGGGCACCTTGCTGGCCAACGCCGAGGTCGCCCAGGGCAAAATGATCCCCATCTGCCAGGACACGGGCATGACCGTGGTTTTCGCGGAAATAGGGCAGGACGTGCACATCACCGGCGGCGGCCTGGAAGAGGCCGTCAACGCCGGGGTGGCCAAAGGTTACACGGACGGTTTTTTGCGGAAATCCGTGGTGGCCGACCCCATCGACCGCCAGAACACCGGCGACAACACCCCGGCGGTGCTCCACTGCCGCCTGGCGCCCGGCGACGGCTTCACGCTCACCGTTGCCCCCAAAGGCTTTGGCAGCGAGAACATGAGCGCGCTGAAAATGCTCAAACCCTCC
>JAITVE010000217.1 GCA_031285975.1 Candidatus Adiutrix sp.
ATATTGGCCCACAGCAGCGACAGGCAAAACAGGAGGAACAGCGCCGCCTTCAGGGCAAAGAAATCGTTGGCCATATTAGGAAACACGGGCCGAAAGCAGACCGCCCCGACCGCCGGAAAATATATCGTAAGCGCGGATAGTTTTATTCATGTACGTCGTCTTTTTTCTTCCTGGGTTCGAAGAAGCGGCGAACCCACATCAGCCCAACGGCGCCGATAATGCCGATGAGGGATAACATGAGCGCGTTAACCTCCGCAGCCAGGGGCCATTGATACCAGGCGACTGGAAAGATGGCCGGGAAATCGCGGACGCCGTGGAAGGGATAGCCCATCTTGTCATAATCCTGCTCCCGTGTGCCAATAGCTTTGCCGTCCAAATCATATATGGTTACGTTGGCCTCTAAGCCGCGATGAATGACTATTGTTTCCTCTGCGCCGGGGATGCCGTACTCATTTTTGTACAGCGTGGGGTTCTTGAAAATGGAAGGCGGCGATTCCAGAAACCAGCCGTTGGAATATCGGCCGTCAGCGTCATAAACCTGTATTCGCGGCAGATTATACAGCAGAGCCGCTTTTTTCCCGCTTTCAAAAGCAACAACTCTGGACAGAGAGTCTGCGGGCCATTCCCAGGATTCCGGCAAAATTCTGGCCGCCCCGGACAGCAAAATCGACGCAGCAGAGCCGCAGATTATCAGGAGCTGAAAAGGCAGGGCCAGGAAGTCGAGCACGAAGGCTGCGGTGCTGTCGGCATGGCGGCGAATGTTTTCCCAAAGCAAGGCCAGGCCGAATATCAGGAATAGCAGCGCGTCAAGCTCAAAAAAGTTCTCGTTGAAATAAAAGACGGCCACGAAGCCCAGCAGGAGGACGACCGCCACTATAAACAGCCCCAGCACGGCCCCCAGCAGCTTTCCCGCAAGTTTTGCAAAAAGATTTTGGGGCGCGACGCTGGGCATATTACGAAAATTCAAGCTCGTCGAACTCCGGGTTGCCGGAGGTCAACAGGCCTGAGTCAACCAGGGCCTCGGTCAGGCGGTCGCGGCCCAGGCCGGTGGTGGAGGAAAAGGGCAGGGGAGGGCGCTCCAGGGGGGAGTGGGCGGCGAACATTTTTTCCAGATGCGACAGGCGTTGGGAACGCTCGTTCTGCTTGAGCTTGTCGGCTTTGGTGGCGATAACCCAGGCCGGGACGCCGAGGGCGGCGAGCCAGTTCAAGAGGCCGTATTCGTCCTCGCTGGGGTCGCGGCGGATGTCCATCAAGAGGAGGGCCATTTTCAGGGGCCGCCGGGATTCCAGGTAATCCGCCGCCAGTTTGCGCCAGCCCGCCACCATGGCTTTGGGGGCCGCCGCGTAGCCGTAGCCGGGCAGGTCGGCCAGGAGGAAGGGCTTGCAGTCCTTCGTCCAGGTGACGCGGAAGAAATTTATCAGGCGGGTGCGGCCCGGCGTGGCCCCGACCCTGGCCAGGGCCTTGCGGCCCAGCCAGCGGTTCAACAGCGAGGATTTTCCGGCGTTGGAGCGGCCCAGGATGGCGATTTCCGGCAATTCCGGCTCGGGGAACTGGTGCCCGGCAGCGGCGGAAATGACGAAATCCGCCGCCAGGGCCGGGGGGCGTTCCCCGGCGGGGCGGGTTTTCGGGGCCGCAGGAAAGGTCACGAACGGGCCTCCAGGTATACTTTGAGCCGCTCCAGAGCTTCTTCAATATTGGCTTCGGAATTGGCGTAGGAAAAGCGCAAAAAGCCCTCGGCTCCGGGGCCGAAGTCAATGCCGGGGTCGGTGGCCACACCGGCTTTTTCCAAAATGTCCAGGGCCAGGGTATAGGAGTTGGGCGAAAGGTGTTTGGCGTTGGCCAGCATGTAAAACGCGCCGGTGGGCTCGACTTTGACGGAGAGGCCCAGGCGGTTGAGCCCGCTGAAAAGCAGTTTGCGGCGGCGGTCGTAAGTTTGGCGCATGGTCTCCACTTCCGGCCAGGCCTTTTCCAGGGCGCAGAGCCCGGCTTTTTGCACGGCGGCGGAGGTGGAGATGACGAAATTCTGCGTCATATATAACAGGGCGCGCAAAAAATCCGGGTCGGGCGGCAGAATCAGGTAGCCCAGCCGCCAGCCGGTCATGGCGAAGAGTTTGGAGAAGCCGGAGACCACCACGGCCTGGTCGGTGTATTCCAAAATCGAGTGTTCGGGCTCGTCGCCGTAGGTCAGGCCGTGATAAATTTCGTCGGAAATCACCAGCTTGCCCATGGCCGCGATTTCCCTGAGGCGGGCCGCGTCCAAAATGGTGCCGGTGGGGTTGGCCGGGGAGTTGATGACAATGGCTTTCACCTGGTCGGTTAACCGGGCCTTGATGTCCGCCGGGCGGTAGAGGAAGCCTTCGTCCTCGCGCACGGGCGCCAGCCGGGGGCTGCCGCCGAAAAATTTCACCATGTTGTCGTAACAGGGGTAGTGCGGGTCGGACATGACCACTTCGTCGCCGGGGTCGATGAGGGCTCCGAAGAGCAAGGTCAGCCCGGCGGAGGAGCCGGGGCAGATGAGAAAACGTTCCGGGGCCACGTCCACGTTGTAGCGTTTTTTATAGTGCGCCGACAGGGCCTCTTTCAAGGCCGGGTCGCCCAGGGAGGGGGTGTAGTGGGTGTGACCCTCGGCCAAGGCGCGGTCGTGGGCTTCCTTGACCACCGCCGGGGTGTCGAAATCAGGCTCGCCGATTTGAAGCTGGATTATGTGCCGCCCCTGGGCTTCCAGGGCTTTGGCCCGTTCCAATATTTCCATGACCAGGAAGGGGGTGACCCCCTGGGCCCGCGCCGCGATTTTGCTCAGTTTCATACAATCCTCGAAACATTTATAAAAGCCCGGCGGAAGCCGCTCTCAAACCTAAAACATTATGTTTTAGAAGCCCATCACATCGCGGGCGCGTTTTTGCGCTTCCATGGCCATGTTGGTGTTGGGCACCAGGGTGGTCACCCGGCTGTAGGCGGCGGCGGCTTCCTCTTTATTGGCCACGCAGACATAGGCGTCGCCGGTGATCATAAAGGTCTCGGCGTCGTCGGGGTTGAGGCGGGCGGCGTTGTTCAGGTAATCCAGGGCTTGGGCGCATTCGTTCCGGGCCATGTGCACGCGGCCGATCAACTGATAGCTCTTGCTGTATTCCGGGGCCACTTCCGTGGCGCGAGTCAAAGCCGCCAGGGCCTTGTCATACTCGCCCATTTCCAGGTAGGTCAGGCCGCTATTGGACAGCGGCAGCTGCTTTTTCTGATAAACAAGGTCTGTCAAACAGGCGTTGAATTCCGCCAGGGCCAGGTCATAGCTGCGCTGGGCCAGGTAGGAGAGGCCCAGGTTATTGCGCACATCGGTGCGCTCGGGGGCCAGCTTCAGGGCGGCCATATAGCTTTCCACGGCCAGGGGGTATTCCTTCATGCCGTAGTAGGCCAGGCCCAGGAGGTTTTCCACATCCGGGTTCTGGGGATTATTGCCCTTCACCTTGAGAAGCTCTTCCAGGGCGCGGGTGGGCTCGTTCTGCATCAAAAGACCCGTGGCCAGGTTCAACTGGGCCCGGCTGGCGTCGTCCAGTTCCGGCGGGGGTTTGGGTTTCCCCGTCATGGAGACGCAACCGCTCACGGCCAGGGTCAGCGCCAGTATGAGGACGGTGGAGGCAAGGCTATATATTTTCATGTCAATCCCCTCATTTTTTAGAGTTCGAACATCGCGGAAGCTAGATAACCTTGTTCAGCGGATATTCGATAATGCCTTCAGCGCCGCGTTCCATGAGTTTTGGGATAAGCTCACGCACCACGCTGTCGGAAATGATGGATTCCACGCTCAGCCAGTCGGTCTGGTAGAGGTGGGCGATGGTGGGGGCGTTGAGGCTCGGCAGAAGCTCGATGACGCGGGCCGCGTCGCGCTCCCGCACGTTCATCTTAATGCCCACCAGGCCGTAGGCTTTCAGCGCCCCTTTGAGCAAGAGGGCCACCTGCTTTATTTTGGCCCGCTTGAACTCGTCGTTGTGCCACACGTTGGGGTTGGCGATGAGCTGGGTGTTGGTCTGCATGACTTCGCTGATAATGCGCAGGCCGTGGGCCCGGATGGTGCTGCCCGTCTCCGTCACTTCCACCACCGCGTCGGCCAGCCCGGCCACCACTTTGGCCTCCGTGGCCCCCCAGGAGAATTCGACTTCCACGTCAATGCCTCGCTCTTCAAACCAGCGGCGGCTGACGTTGACCAGTTCGGTGGCCACTTTTTTTCCGGCCAAATCCTCCGGGCGGCGGTATTCGCTGTCCCCGGCCACGGCCAGCACCCAGCGGGCCGGGCGGTAGCTGGCCTTGGAGTAGAGGAAATCGTCCACCACCACAATGTCGCGGCCGTATTCCACGCACCAGTCCTTGCCGGTGAGGCCCACGTCCAGGGTGCCGTCAGCCACGTAGTGGGCCATTTCGCGGGCCTTGGCCAGGCTGCAGGTGATCTCGGGGTCGTCAATATCCGGGAAATAGTTGCGGGCGCTGACGTTGATGTGCCAGCCGGCCTTGGCGAACAAATCCAGGGTGGTTTTTTCCAGCGAGCCTTTGGGGATGCCCAGGGCGATTTTTCCGCTCATCAGTCCACCAGCCTGATTTCGTTGTCCGCGCCCAGTTCGTAGTGGAAGCAGCTGCGGCGGCCGGTGTGGCAGCTAATGCCGCCAACCTGTTCTATTTTTACCACAATAGCGTCCTGGTCGCAGTCCAGGTACAGGGCCTTGACCTTCTGCACCCGGCCGGAGCGGCCCCCGCCCTTGTGCCACAGTTCCTGCCGGGAACGGCTGTAGTAATGCACTTCGCCGGTTTCCAGGGTTTTCTGGAACGATTCCCTGTTCATATAGGCCAGCATGAGAATCTCGCCCGTTTCCGCGTCCTGGGCCACGGCGGGCACCAGGCCCCCCCCTTTGTCAAAATCCGGTTCTATTTTATCAGCCATGGTGTTCACCTTCAAGATATACCGCTTATGTTCAATTTCGATATATCGCGCAAAATATATCCCCGAATTATAGCCCACAATGCCTCTCATGGCAAGGGCGGGAGATGTAAAATCCGGGGCCGGGTCATTTTAACGGCCTGGCGCTTCTATACGGCGCTTGCCCGGCATTGGCGCGAAGCCGCTCTTGACGGGGGGCGGGGGTGACGGTATAATGGGCAGGATTGTAACGTATACGCTATATATTGTGGAGGCAGGCGGGCTTATGGCCAGAACCGGCGTGAAAAAAGCGGCGATCAAGTCGCCGCACAGCAAGAAGCAGCGGGAAGTTTTGGCGGCTTTGGAGACGGCCGTGCGGCGGACGGGGCTGAAAGTTTCGGCCGGGCAGTTGCGCTTCGCCGGGCTGAAGCTGAAAAGCGGCAGCTGCCTTTTGCGGGATAAGCGCTGGCTTATTCTGGACAAAAGCCAGCCCTTCGAAGATTTGGTTGACCTCTACCGCCAGGTGCTGACTCCCCAGGAGCTTATAACCTGCGGGCTGCCGGAGGAAAGCGTGGCCCTCCTCATCCCCTACCTGGGGCAGGCGGTTCCGGCCGGGACGGACGAAGCGGCTTGAGCGGAGTTGCTGACGAAGCTGTTTCCCCGTCAAGTGCTGCCCCGGAAGCGGTTGACGGGCGGCTTTTGAAAAAAATCCGGCATTTGGCCGGGCAGGCCATCCATAGGTAC
>JAITVE010000262.1 GCA_031285975.1 Candidatus Adiutrix sp.
GCCCGGTCGGTGGCCTGGTTTTCCACCGCCGGGTTCCACCAGCGGTCGAAGTGAATAACCCTGGCGGCTGCGGTCAGGTTCAGGCCCGTGCCCCCGGCCTTGAGCGACAGAATGAAGAAGGGCGGGCCGTCGTCACGCTGGAAGCTGTCCACCAGTTTCTGGCGCTCAGCCGTGCGCGTTCCGCCGTGGAGCATCAGGCCGGGGCGGCCATAAATTTCCCGCAGCATCACGGCTAGGGGTTCGATGATTTCCCTGAACTGGGTAAAAATCAAAACCCGCTCCTGGCGCTCGGCCAGTTCAGCGCAGATTTCGCCCAGGCGCTCAAATTTGCCGCTGTCTTTGGCCGCGTAGCCGCCCACGCCGCCGGTGGCCTGATCGGGGTGGTTGCATATCTGCTTCAGCCGCATGATGGTTTGCAGAATCAAGCCCCGGCGGGCCAGGCCGTCGCTGCCGTCCAAACTGGCGGCCAGTTGATCCACGGTTTTTTGATAGAGGGCAATTTGCTTTTTGCTTAAGGTACAGAAACTGACGCTTTCCACTTTATCCGGCAGGTCGGCGATGACTCGGCGGTCGGTTTTCAAACGGCGCAGCAGGTAGGGGCCGATGAGCCGCTTAAGCGGCGCGTAGGCGGCCTTGTTTTCACTTTTGCCCAGGCGGCCGGTGTAGCCGGCAAAGTCTTTGGCCGTCCCCAGAAGGCCTGGGTTGAGAAAATCGAACAGCGACCACAAATCCCCCAGGCGGTTTTCCACCGGGGTGCCGGTGAGGGCCAGGCGGGCTTTGGCCTTCAGGGCTTTCAAGGCTCGGGTTTGCCGCGCGGCAGGGTTTTTGATGGCCTGGGCTTCATCGGCGATAACCAGATTCCATTCCACTTCGGCCAGAAAATCCTGCCGCGCCAGCATAGCATAGGTGGTGACGGCCAGATCGCAATCAAGCGCCCCCTTGGATTTCTTAAAAACTTCCAGGTCGCGGCCGCCCTCCACAGCCCGGTGCAGAAAAGCGAGCTTCAACTGGGGCGCGAATTTTTCCGCCTCCGCCCGCCAGTTGCCCAGAAGGGAGGCCGGCAACACCAACAGCGATGGCCCGTTCTGCTTAGACGCCTTGAGCTGGGCCAAAAGGGTCAGCACCTGAATAGTCTTGCCTAAACCCATGTCATCGGCCAGACAAGCGCCCAGCCCCAACGAACTCATAAAAATCAGCCAGTCGGCCCCTTTACGCTGATAGGGCCGCAGCCTGCCGCGCAACGCGGCCAAGGGGGCGGCCATTTTGCCCTTGGGCGGCGGGGCTTCGCGCATGGCGGCCAAGAGGTCGGCCAGCCGCGCCCCGGCCTCGAAACGCAAAAGGCCGGTTGCGCCTTCGTCTTGCGCCTTAAAGTCGCCAGGCAGCCCGGCCAGAAGGCGCATACCCTGGCTGAAGGTCATGGCCCCGCCCCGCACTTCGCCTTGAATCTGTGCCCACTGGTCGAGCGCGGCCTGAAGGCGCTCCTTGTCCACCTCCACCCAGCGGCCTTTCAGGAACATCAGGCCGCCTTCGCCCGCCAAGAGTTCCCGCAGTTCGGCTTCTGTCAGTTCCTCATCGCCCAGCGCCAGGCGGCGGTCGAAGGCCAATAAGCTATCGGCGTCCATTTTGTTTTTGCGCAGGGGATCCAGGACTATTTTTACCTGGGCCTGGGGCCGCTTCTGCCACCAGTCGGGGATACGTGTCCACAGCCCGGCCTCGGTGAGGGCCGGAATATCCCGCAGAAAAGTCCAGGCCTGGCTGGGGCTGAAGGGGCTGGGCGTGTAGACGGCTTTGGATTCAAGCATTTCACCCACCCAGGGGAGGCTTTTGCCCGCCGCGCTCACCGGCGTTAAAAGGCGCAGAAGGGCGGGTTTGTCGCGGACAGAGGAATAGTAACGTAAGGCCTCGCCTAGGGGCTTGTGCAGCGGGCGGCCATTGGGGGCCAGCCCGACAGTGTAGGTGGCCAGAAAGGCGAAAGGAAAACGCTCGTCATCTTTGTTTTCAGCCAGATGAAAATAAACCCGGCCGACCTTTTGCCACAGCGGGGCGTATTCCGCCAGGAAACCGGCGGGGCTCCCGAACTCGGGCAAACGCGAGGTGAGCCAGTGAGAGAGGGCATTCCAGACCGCCGGGAGCCCTTCGGCCAGATATTCGCCGCCGGGGATGGGCGGCGCGCCGCTGATGAGTTCCGCAAACATATCCGGGGATGCTTCGGCGAGAGCAAAACCGCCGGCGGGAGTGCCCCGCCCCTCAAACTCCTCCGCCGACCAGAAATCAGTGGCCGCTTGCTGAAAACCCCGCAAAAACCGCCGGGCCACGCCATGCCAGAAATGGCCGGCGGCCGAAGCTTCCGGCCTTTCCGGCCCAGCCCCCAGCCGGAAAAGCCGTTCCCGCCAATCGCCTTCCGAAGTTTCCGGCCACAAGAGGGTACCTTCCGGGGTCAAACGTATTTCAGATGATATTTCCGCGTTCACTTCAGGCTCTCACGGTTGATTTAATGGTGTTAATGCGGGGTCAGTATAGCATTTTGCGGCGGACTTTACACTTTTTTTGCACTTTGGCAGTTGCGTATGTGCCCTGGCATCTGTCCCCGCGTCCCTTCTCTATATACGCGGGACGATGGGACAGGTCGCGGCGGCCTCATCACGGGGCGGGCACACCCCGCCGCCCGCGCCATTATCACCGATAGCC
>JAITVE010000301.1 GCA_031285975.1 Candidatus Adiutrix sp.
GCCCCAGAGGGGCGTTGCGTCGCCATGCCGCGACGCGCAAGACGCGCGCCCCGGTTTTGGCCAGGCGCGAGCCGCACAGCGACTCTACCCTACTGTTTTATGATACCCGGCGAGAGAAAAAAGTCAAGCCGCATCTCCCTTTTGAGTTTCCCCAAAATTGAACCGGCACAAGCGTGAGACCGTTACGGTACAAGGGGCTCGCCTGATTGTGAGTTGAAGTCAAAAAAGCGGCTAACCTATTGTTACTTAAGGGCTTTTTTGAAAAACGGGGGGACTTGAACAATCCTTAATTGTACGGACGCCCCAATTTATGATATACTTGAAATTTATCTTTCAGAGGGCCGGGCGGGATGACCCAGGCGTGAGGACATTATGGAAAAAACCGACTACAAGAACACACTCAATCTGCCGCAAACCAGCTTTCCCATGAAGGCGGGGCTGACGCAACTGGAGCCCAAGCTTCTGGAGCGCTGGAAAAAGCAGGAGCTTTACAAGCAAATCATCCGCCGCCGCGAGGGCGCGCCGACCTGGCTGCTGCACGACGGCCCCCCCTATGCCAACGGCAACATCCACATGGGCCACGCGCTCAATAAGATTCTGAAAGATATTATCATCAAAAGCAAAACCATGGGCGGTTTTCGCTCGCCCTATGTGCCGGGGTGGGACTGCCACGGGCTGCCGATTGAGCACCAGGTGGATAAGGCCCTGGGCTCCAAGAAGCGGGAGATGAGCCAGGGGGACATTCGCCGCGAGTGCCGTAAATACGCGGAAAAATACGTGGCGATTCAGTCTGAGGAATTCCAGCGGCTGGGCGTTTTCGGCGAGTGGGAGCGGCCCTATCTAACGATGGCCTATGAGTATGAGGCGGTCATCGCCCGGGAATTGGGCCGCTTCGCCCTGTCCGGGGCCATGTTCCAGAGCCCCAAGCCGGTCTTGTGGTGCGGCTCCTGCCGCACGGCCCTGGCCGAAGCTGAGGTGGAGTATGAGAACCACAGTTCGCCGTCTATTTTTGTGGCTTTCCCGATGAAATCACCGGCGGCTGACCTGGACGAGCGGCTGGCTGCGGAAAAGGTGTTTTTCGTCATCTGGACGACCACGCCGTGGACGATTCCCTCCAACCAGGGCATTGCCTACAACCCCGAGTTCAAGTACGGGGCCTGGAAGCTGGCGGACGGGCGGGTGCTGGTGATGGCCGAGGGCTTGGCCGACTCGGCCCTGCCGAAATTCGGCCTGGCGGCGGAAAAACTGTTCACGCTGGACAACCGGCGGTTCGAGGGTCTGGTGGCCCGCCACCCCATGTACGAGCGCGATTCCCGCATTGTCCCGGCCATGTATGTTACCCTGGAGCAGGGCACCGGGCTGGTGCACACCGCACCGGGCCACGGCCGGGAGGACTACGAGACCGGCCTGAAATTTAACCTGCCCCTCTTTTCGCCCCTGGACGACGCGGCCCGCTACACCAAGGAAGTGCCCGAGTGGGAAGGCCAGCACGTTCTGGCGGCCAACCCGGCCATTGTGGAGCGGCTGCGCGAAATCGGCGCGCTTCTGGCCGTGGAAAACATTGAGCACCAATACCCGCACTGCTGGCGCTGCAAAAAGCCGGTGATTTTCCGCTCCACGCCGCAGTGGTTTATTTCCATGGATCAGACCGGGCTGCGGCAGAACTCGCTGGAAGCCATCGACAAGGTGCGCTGGATACCCAAGTGGGGGCGCGACCGCATTCATGGCATGATTGAAAACCGCCCGGACTGGTGCATCAGCCGCCAGCGCTCCTGGGGGGTGCCCATCACGGTTTTTCTGTGCCGGGACTGCGGGGGCTGGCATTACAGCCAGGCCATTTCCGACCACCTCTTCGCCCTCATCAGCGAACATGGGGCGGACGTGTGGTTCGACCGGCCCATTGAGGATTTGCTCCCAGCGGGCGAGAAATGCCGCCACTGCGGCGGGCAGAATTTTGAGAAGGAAACCGACATTCTGGACGTGTGGTTCGACTCCGGCTGCTCTTTCGTCAATACATTAGAAGGGCGCGACTACCTGCCCGACGTGGCCGACATGTATCTGGAAGGCTCGGATCAGCACCGGGGCTGGTTCCACTCCTCGCTCTTGGTTTCCGAGGGCACCCGGCAGCGCGCCCCCTACCGCGAGGTGCTGACCCACGGCTATGTGGTGGACGGCCAGGGCCGCAAGATGAGCAAATCCGTGGGCAACACCATCGGGCCGGAGGAAGTGATTAAGAAGTACGGGGCCGACATTCTGCGGCTGTGGGTGGCGGCGGAAAATTACCAGGACGACATCCGCATCTCACCGCAGATATTGGACATGCTGGCCAAGGCCTATTTCAACTTCCGCAATTCCTGCCGCTTTATCCTCGGGAATTTGCACGACTTTAACCCGGCCACTGATTCCGTGGAACTGGACAAGCTCGGCGAGATGGATCGCTTCGTCCTCCACCAGCTCAACCAACTGGTGGAGAAAATCCGCGAAGCCTATGACGACTATGAGTTCCACGGCATTTACCATTTGCTGAACAACTTTGTGGTGGAACTGTCGGCCTTTTATCACGACGTTATTAAAGACCGGCTCTACACCCTGGCCCGGAACGATTCCCGGCGGCGGGGCACGCAGACGGTCATGCACCGGGTGGTCAGCGCCCTGGCCCGGCTCATGGCCCCGGTGCTGTCCTTCACCTGCGAGGAAATTTGGGGCTACCTGCCGGAAACCGGCGAAGACGGCAGCGTGTTCCTCAGCGACCTGCCGGAAGTCCGGCCCGAGTGGCACGCGCCTGAGTTGGCCCAAAAATGGGCGGACTTGTGGCAGATTCGAGCTCAAGTGAACAAAGAGATGGAAAACCACAGAGCCCAGAAACATATTGGGTCATCGTTGGACGCGGCGCCGCTTTTAGTGGGCTTTGGTGAAGCGTACCAGAGATTGAAAGAATATGAGAACATTCTGGCGGAACTTTGCATCGTGAGCTCGATAACCATTTACAATAGCGAAGGGAAAACAGCCGACGCTATTTTCCGTGAACTGATTGGAAACAGCGACCCCAACAGCGCGGAATCACTTCGCCTGAAAGATGGTTTGGCGCGTTCAGAACAATACGCGAACGAAATGCTGGTGACCACAATTTTTCAGGTGAGCCCCGACCCCAAGTGCCCCCGCTGCTGGGTTCACGCCCCGGAAGTCCCGGCTGACCAAAGCGGCGTGTGCAAAAAGTGCGAGGCGGCTTTGG
>JAITVE010000264.1 GCA_031285975.1 Candidatus Adiutrix sp.
TTGGTGCGCTATGAAAAGCTGGAACGCTCTTTCATGGCCCTCAACCATCTCGCTGCCGCTATTATCACTTGCCGTAAAATTAAGAACTCTATTAATATTATTTACGGATAAGTTCTAAATCCAGAATCTTAGCTTCCTTACGACTTCCTCTCCACAATATCATAATGCGAAAACTGCATTGAAAACGCCCCCCGCCCCTGCGTCTGCGAACGGATGGCCGTGGAATACCCGAACAACTCACTCATGGGGGCCACGGCGATAATCACCTTAAACCCGCTGTGAGCGGCAATATCCTCAACCCGGCCGAGCCGCGACGACATATCGCCGATAATTTCGCCCATGAATTCGTCGGGGGTGGTGATTTCCAGGCGCATAAAGGGTTCCATGAGACTGGGCCCGGCCTGCTGAAGGGCCTCACGCAAAGCCTGGCTGACGGCCATGCGGACGAGGGCGGCGTTGTCCTCCCCTTCGCCGATGGTGAGGCTTTCCAAATTGGCTTCCATATCCAGCAGGGGGTAACCCATGACCGGGCCGGAGTTGGCCCCATCGTCCAAGGTGCTGAGGGCGGCTTCCAGCAGGGGCTCCGGCAGCGCCTGGGCCTCCTCGGCTTTCAGGCGGTTCGCGCCGCAGTAGCCCTCACCGCGCGGCAGAGGCCGCACGGCCACTTTGGCGGTGATTTTGTGGGCCGCGCCCGCCAACTCGCGCTCGAAAAGCCCTTCGGCCGAGGCCGGGCGGGTGACGGTTTCCCTATACACCACCTGGGGGCGGCCCGCACGGACGTTCAAGGAAAATTCCCGCGCCAGCCGCTGGTTCAGCACTTCCAGGTGCAATTCGCCCATGCCGGAGATGATGGTCTGGCCGGTTTCCTCATCGGTGCGGACTTTGAAGGTGGGATCTTCCTCGGCCAGCTTGCCCAAAATTTCGGCCAGCTTGTCGATGTCGCCGGAATTTTCCGGCTCCAGGGCGATGGAGATGACCGGCTCGGCGGCCTCGATGGATTCCAGAAGGAGGGGCCGCTCGGGCGAGCAGAGGGTGTCGCCGGTGACGGCGGCGCGGAGGCCAATGAGCCCCACCAAATCCCCCGCTTTGGCCTCGGGGATGCGGTCGCGCTTGGAGGCGTGGATGCGGAGGATGCGGCTGATTTTGTCCTTCTGGCCGGTGCGGGGGTTGAACACATCGTCGCCTTCGGCGATTTTCCCGCTGTAGACGCGGATGAAATTCATCTTCCGGCCCTGCTCCATCATCTGGATTTTGAAAACCAGGGCGGCCAGGGGCGCTTTTTCGCGCAGCTCGATGGTGATGGTTTCGCCCTCGGGGGTGACGGCGGTGAGGGGCGGGTAGTCGTTGGGCGCGGGAAGGTAGTCCACAATGCCGTCCAAGAGCGGCTGCACGCCCTTGTTCCGCAAGGCCGCGCCGCAGAAGACCGGCACGATTTCCAGGGCTATGGTGGCCCGGCGGATAGCCTCGCGCAGCGTGGCCTCCGGGATGTCGCGGCCTTCCAGATAATCTTCCATAATCCCGTCGTCGCTCTCGGCCAGGGTTTCCAGAAGGGCGACTCTGGCCTCGGCCACTTCGGCGCGGGCGGATTCCGGGAGCTCCCGCTCCTCCATGTCCGCGCCCTGGGCGTCGTCTTCCCAGACATACAGCTTTTCGCGCAGAATGTCCAAGACTCCGCCGAACTTTTCCTCCTGGCCAAAGGGCCGGGTGAGGATGAGGGGTTTCGCACCGAGCTTGTCGCGGAGCTGGGTCATGGTGCGGTCGAAATCCGCGCCGACGCGGTCGCTTTTATTGACGAAAACCAGCTTGGGCACCCGGTAGCGGTCGGCCTGCCGCCAGACGGTCTCCGACTGGGGCTGCACGCCGCCGACGGCGCAGAACACGCCCACCGCGCCGTCCAAAACCCGCAGGCTGCGCTCGACTTCAATGGTGAAATCCACGGGGCCGGGGGTGTCGATGATGTTGATGCGGGCGTTTTTCCAATCGCAGGTGGTCACCGCGCTCATGATGGTGATGCCCCGGGCCTGTTCCTCGGGCATGAAGTCCATAGTGGCTTCGCCGTCGTGGACTTCGCCGATTTTGTGGGTGCGCCCGGTGTAGTAGAGGATGCGCTCGGTGAGGGTGGTTTTGCCCGCGTCAATATGCGCGATGATGCCTATGTTGCGGACTACGGTGCCTTTTCTGTCTGTCGCCATGATTCCCTTTATCTATAATGACTTGCTGTCGCAGAGATGTAAAATTAAAGGCCGGACTTGGAGATGGCCGCCAGCACGGCCCGTTCCACGGCCCGCTCCAGGAGTTTTGCGAACTCCTGCGGCGTGAGGTCGCCCACGCGCCCGGCCCGGAAATCGCCGTAGGCGGCTTCGGGCGCGGCGGAGCCGTCCGGGGCCACGGTGAAATCGGCCTCAAAAATGTCGCTGTCGCGGGCCGGGGAAATGTGTTCGAAATCGCCCACGGGCTCGGGTTCGTCCGCGTCTTCTTCTTCCTCGGCTTCGAAATTATCGGGCAGAATTTCTATTTCCGGGGGGTCGTCCGGGTCGGGCAAAATTTCCGCTTTGGGGAGCCCGGCTTCCGGGTCGGACCGGCGGCGGGTGCGGTCAACCTCGGCGAAAATTTCCTCAAGCTCCGCGTCCAACTCGGCCGAAACCCTGTCCAGGGCCGCGTCGTCCCATTTTTTCGAATTCATCGCTGCCACCTGATTATGGTAATTCAATCAACTCAAAGCCGTCCGGCCGCGCCAAGCTGAACATGCTCTCCGTCAGGGCCGGGCCCAGGCGCACTTGGTCATAGGTCACCCGCAGGCTTTGCTTTTGGCCGTCGCTCCACTCGGCTTCCACCGCGCCGGGGAAGGGCTCGGGGCGGCCCGCCAAATCTTCGCGGGGCACCGGGCGCACCGAGAGATATTTGACGCTCAGTTCCGGCCGCCGGGCCGGGCCGAAGGTTGCGCTTTGAACAACGGTGGCCGCCGGATCCTGCTCCAACCCGCCCGCCAGGCGCACGCGCCACAGGCTGTCGCTGCCGCCGCCTTCCGGTTGGATAACGAGTTCGGTGGAGTCCCCATTCAGACGGGCCCCGGCGGAAACCGGCCGCACCTGGGAGCCGCTCAACAGGGCCGCCAACTCGTCCGGGGCCAGGCCCAAGGGCAGGAAGCGGCCCAAATTTTCAGCGGTGGCCGGGCCCACCGCGTATTGCTTTTCACCGTAGACAATGCAGGTGATCGTTACCCCGTCGCTGGCCAGGCGGAAGGCGGGCCGCCCGGCGGGGTCGAGGGCCGTGAAAAGAATTTGGCCCGGCTTCTGGGCGGCCAGTTCGAATTTAAAATAGTGCCGCTTGGAATCAACGCGGTAATCGGCCCCGCCCCGCGCGGCCAGGGTGCGGAGGCTTTCCCCGCGCTGGTACAGCCCGGCGGCCATCGCCATAGCCGGGCCGTCGGGGGAGCGGAGCACGTCAGCGGACGACCCGCCGCCGGAAAGGCAACCCTGGAGGCAGAGCGACCCCAGGAGAGCCATCACCGTGAAGCATTGCAGCCCCAGGCCCAGCCGCGGCCTATTGAAGCTTTTCGATTTTTTCACTCAAGGCCTCCTTGTCGGCAAAGCCGTTGGCCAGGGCCTGGTTGTAGGCCTTGAGGGCTTCTTTTTTCCGGCCCAGTTTCAGGTAGACGTCGCCGAGGTGATCCATAACCACGGGGTCTTCCCCGGAGAGGGGCACGGCCTTCCGCAACAGGCTCAGGGCCCGCTGGTGGTTGCCGAGGCGGTAATAGACCCAGGCCACGGTGTCCATAATGTAGCCGTTGCCGGGTTTCAGGCGGTCGGCTTTCTGGGCCAGTTCCAGGGCTTCCTCTAAATTCTCGCCCATCTCGGCCCAGGTGTAGGCCAGGTAATTCAAGGCGTCGGCGTGGTCGGGGTCAAGGGCGATGGCTTCCCGCATGGCCGCCACGGCGGCCTGTTTGTCGCCGCTCTTGTCTTCCACCACCCCGAGGCGAAAGGGAATTTCCGCCTCAGCCGGGAACTTTTTGGCCGCTTCCGCCAGGGCCGCCCGGGCCTTGCCGTAATCCTTGGCTTCCTCAAAAATCATGGCTTCGGCGATGGAAGGGCGCACGTCGTCGGGGTTCAGGCGAATGGCCGAGCGGATGGCCGACAGGGCGGCTACCCGGTTGCCGAGCTTGTCCTCAAACAGGCCCAGGCGGAACTTTATTTCCGCGTCGTCCGGGAACAGCCGCGAGGCCTCCTGCATCACGTCGCGGGCCTTTTTCACGTCCCCGGCTTCCTCAATGAGCATGGCTCGGGCCACCCGCAGACGGGGCTCGGCGGGCTTGACGGCCACGGCTTCCTCAATGATGCGCAGGGATTCCGCCGAGTGGGCCGCGCCGTCCGTCTCTTCGGCGGAGGCGGCCAGCATCAGCCGGGCGTCGGTGTAAATGTCGCTTTCGCCGCCGATTTCAGCCAGCATCTTCCGGGCGCGGGCCGCCAGGCCGTCGGCGTGTGTGGCCCCGGCCGCGTTGCTCTGTTTCAGGAGTA
>JAITVE010000345.1 GCA_031285975.1 Candidatus Adiutrix sp.
AAACGGCTCCCCGTGCGGCCGAAAACCAGCGGTTTTACAGGAATATAATTATCATCAAATTTATATAATTTGATGATACTATGATGACAATCTAGCGTATCTGGCTGTTCTTGCTGCCGCGCCGGTTGTAGAGGTCGAGTTCGCGGCGCTCCCCGCGTTCCGTCTCGCTCTGGCAGGGCACGCAGAGCTTCACGCCCGGCAGGGCCAGCCGCCGCCCTTCGGGGATGGCCGCGCCGCATTCCTCGCAAACCAGGGCGCTCTCCCCCTGGGGCAGACGCTCGCGGGCCCGCGCCGCCGCGTCCTCAATGGAAGCGGTGATCTGTTCCTGCACCGCGCCGTCCCCGGCCCAGCCAACCGCCATACAATACCTCCATTTGACCCCAACCGTGAATTGCTTTATAATTATAATACACTTGGGGCTTGGGAACAAGCCCCGTCCGTTGGGACGGCCCGGCGGCTCAAAAAATCATACAGGGACGCCCCTGATTATTCCCGCGCTGGGAATGGTCAGGGCCGTTTTTTTAGGGAGTTATCATGGTTTGGCTGACGCTTTTCATCGCCGGATTGTTTGAAACGGCCTGGGCTGTGGGGCTGAAATATACCCATGGGTTTTCCCGCCTGGGGCCGAGTGTTTTTACCCTGGGGGCCATGTTCGTTAGCGTGCTGCTGCTGTCCCGGTGCATGAAGACCCTGCCGGTGGGCACGGCCTACGCGGTTTGGACGGGCGTCGGCGCGGTGGGCGCGGTTATCCTGGGGGTGGCGCTGTTCCACGAGCCCCTGACCTGGCCCCGGATGCTCTGCCTGGCCTTGATTATCAGCGGCATTATCGGCTTAAAGCTGGCGGGGCATTGAACTGCTCCCTACCTGATTAACCCCTCGTTGCGCATACGGTCGAGGCCGACCTGGGCCTGGGATAAACCCTGGGCTGCCGCCGCTTCGTAGAGCTTGGCCGCTGCCGGGTAATCGCGGGCCACGCCGTGGCCCAGGTAATAGAATTCGGCCAGGGCCAGCTGCGCCGAAGGCTGGCCCTGGTCGGCGGAGAGTTTGTACCAGCGGGCGGCTTCCACGGGGTCTTGGTTCACGCCCCGGCCCTGGGCGTAGAGGTTGCCGAGGGCGAACTGGGCCCGGCTGTCCCCGGTTTCAGCCGCCTTCTTATACCAGGCCAAGGCCTGGGCGTCGTCGCGGAGCACCCCCTGCTCGGTTTCGTACATTTTGGCCAGGGCCAGTTGGGCTTCCACAAAATTTCCCGCCGCCGCCCGGCCGTACCATTCGGCCGCCTGGATGTAATCCAGCGGCAGGCCCCGGCCCAGGTGATACATCAGCCCCACATTATACTGCGCGGGCACGTAGCCCCGCTCACCCGCCAGTTGAAACAGGCGGGCGGCCTCCACATCGTCCTGCGGCGCGCCCGTCCCTTCCAGGTAGAGAAAGGCCAGATTGTAGAGGGCTTCCACCAGGCCCTGATCGGCGGCTTTGCGGAACCACCCGGCGGCCGCTTCCGCGTCCACCGTCAGCCCGGCCTCGCCCCGCAGCCGCAGCATCCCCATCTGGAACTGGGCGTTCATGTCCCCGGCTGCGGCGGCAGTTTCCAGCTGGGCCGGGTCGACCTCTATCAACGCTTCCTCCTGGGCCAGGGCGGGGGCGGCCAAAAGGCCGGTCAAAAGCAGCATCAAGGCGTATTTTCCGACGTTCATACGGTACTCCTCAAAAAAATTCTCCCGGTGACAAGCCGGGAGAATTTTGACGGCTATGGCCAGCCGCTTTACACGGAACTGGTGGCCTTCATTCGCTCGGCATGAGTCATTGTGGACAGTTTTTCGGCATTTGTCAAATCCAGCTTCAGCGCGGCGGCCATCCGCTGCCCATATTCCGGGTCGGCCAGGAGGCAGTGGGCGCAGTGCCGCAGGCGCACGTTTTCCGGCACCCCGTCCAGGTTGCGGGCCGTGTTTTCAATGAGCAGGGCCCGCTTGTCCTCGGTCATGAGGCGGTAGAGGTCGCCGGCGGCCCGGAAGCAGTCGTCGCGCTGGTCGTCCTTGGGTTCGTAGGAATCCATGGCCCCGCGCAGTTCCAGGGGCGGCTCTTTGAACTCGGGCTGCTCGGCCCATTCGCCAAAGCTGTTGGGCTGGTAATGGAGGGTGGAGCCGTAATTGCCGTCCACCCGCATCTGGCCGTCGCGGTGGTAGGCGTGCATGGGGCAGCGGGGCCGGTTGACGGGAATCATGTGGTGGTTGACCCCCAGGCGGTAACGCTGGGCGTCGCCATAGGAAAAGAGGCGGCCCTGGAGAAGCTTGTCCGGCGACAGCCCCACGCCGGGCACGAGGTTGGCCGGGTTGAAGGCGGCCTGCTCCACATCGAGGAAATAGTTGTCGGGGTTGCGGTTGAGCTCGAAATAACCCACGGGGATTAAGGGATAATCCTTATGCCGCCAGATTTTGCTGATGTCGAAGGGGTTTTCGTAATGCGCCTCGGCCTGCTGCTCGGTCATGACCTGGATGTAGAAATCCCAGGCCGGGAATTCGCCGCGCTCAATGGCTTCATAGAGGTCGCGCTGGTGGCTTTCCCGGTCGCGGCCCACCAGCTCGCCCGCTTCGGCGTCGCTGAGGTTTTTGATGCCCTGCCGGGTGCGCCAGTGATATTTTACCCAAAACCGCTGATTGTCCTTATTTATCATGCTGTAAGTGTGGCTGCCGAAGCCGTGCATGTGGCGGTAGGACAGCGGCAGGCCCCGGTCGGACATGGTGATGGTGACCTGGTGGAAGGCTTCCGGCAGCATAGACCAAAAATCCCAATTACTCTGGGCCGAGCGCATATTGGTGCGGGGGTCGCGCTTGACGGCGTGGTTGAGGTCGGGGAAACGGAGGGGATCGCGCAGGAAGAAGACGGGGGTGTTGTTGCCCACCAAGTCCCAGTTGCCTTCATCGGTGTAAAATTTCAGGGCGAAGCCGCGAATGTCGCGCTCGGCGTCAGCCGCGCCCCGCTCCCCGGCCACGGTGGAAAAGCGGACGAACATGTCGGTTTTCTTGGTGACATGTGAAAACAGGTTTGCTTTGGTGTATTTGGTGATATCATGGGTGACGGTAAAGGTGCCGAACGCGCCGGAACCCTTGGCGTGCATACGCCGCTCGGGGATGACCTCCCGGTCGAAGTGGGCCAGTTTCTCAATGAACCAGGGGTTTTGCAAGGTCATCGGGCCGCGCGCCCCGGCGGTGACGGAGTTGGTATTGTCGGCCACCGGCGCCCCGGCGGCGGTGGTAAGCTTCTTTTCGGCCATAGGTACACCTCATAGAATGGATTGCGGTACGCTGGAGAGAAGGAAGAGAAGGCAGGTCGTCAGGATATTCCCAGGGAACCCCGGAACATTTATGAACAATAGCAAAACATATGTTTACAAAAAAGTCAATATTTTTTGACTTTGCAGCATTATTTTTACACAAAAAGTCCCCTTCGCGGCCCCTGTCGCTTCCCCCACGCTCGTCACCACGGCGAAGGCTGGAGCCCATCACCTTTCCCGTGCCGCCGATAAACTCACGACCACGCCACGATTCTATCGCAACGCCGCTTGTCTGAGGCGTTCAGCCGAGTTGCGGCGTTGCTGCACGGTCGCTTGTGATTGCTAACCGCGTTTCTTCTCCGCCGCTACCCGGTCGCTACTAGCCGACACGCAGGTCCAGGGGCGCGCAGCCCCTGGCGCGCGGAGATTCTTAAGAGGGCCTCGCGTAAGGCCCTCTTAAGCGGGGCTTGGGGCAGCGCCCCATACTTATCCAGAATCTTCGCCGCGCAAGCCACCCCCCACCATTGCCCCATAACAAGAACGTTGTATAAATACTGTAAGGATGGTATACTCAAAGAACTTCAATCGTTCACTTCGGACAGGCCCGGGATGCCCGGCGGCTACATGAGACAATACAAAAAGAAAGTCCGTCGGGGAAATTCCCGCGACCGGGCCCAGGTGAAAATTTTTATGGAACAGCCCATCATTACCCGCCTCACCGACAACGATATCTATACTTTTAGCGTCTGCTACCTGTATCTGGCCAAATTCCCCCGCGCCTGCGGCCGCTACACTTTCATCGACCGCAACGGCGACGTGTACCCGCAAGGCTTTGCCGAG
>JAITVE010000356.1 GCA_031285975.1 Candidatus Adiutrix sp.
CTGTTCCTGATTCTGGTGCCCAATGTCCATTCCCTGGTCAGCCGTTTGCTCCACGAAAAGAGCAACACTTTCGGCGGGCATTCCCACCTCAACCATTTCAGCCCCCACACCCTCACCGCCCTTTTGGCCGGGGCGGGGCTGGAGGTGGTGGAGATGGAGACGGTCATCACCGAGTTGGGCACCATCAACAACTACCTGGCCTTCGAAGACCCCTATTTCGGCGAGGCCGGGAGTTTTTGGGCGGGCCTGACCCCGGCCCTGCTGCACGACAACCTGTGGGGCAGCAGATTATTAGTGCTGGCCAAGCCGCGTGAAGTATAAGTAAGGTGTGATATGAATTTTCTGGGCATCATTCCGGCCCGGGGCGGCTCCAAGGGCGTACCCCGGAAAAATATCAAGATGATCTGCGGCCATCCCCTCATCGCCTGGACTATCCGCGCTGCCCAGGATTCCAAGCTCCTCGACCGGCTGGTGGTCTCCACCGAAGATGACGAGATCGCGGAAGTCAGCCGCGCCTACGGGGCCGAGGTGCTGGCACGCCCTGCGGAACTGGCCGCTGACGATATCATCAGCCGGGACGTTATCGCCCACGCCTTGAAGGCTACCGGCGCGGCCCACTCCGTGCTCTTCCAGGCCACTTCGCCCGTCCGCTCGCCGGGCCTCACCGACCGGGTCATTACGGCCTTTACCAGCGGCGAGTGGGAATCCATGGCCACGGGCTTCAACTACGCCCTCTACCCCCCCCACGGGGTGGAGCACCGCCGCCAGGACATTTCCTCCGTCTTCGTCAACGACGGCAGCGTCATCGTCAGCACAGCGGCCACGGTGCTGGCTGGCAGCCTCTTCGGAAAACGGGCCGGAACCCTGGTCACCACCCGCGAGGAAAACGTGGACATCGACGAGCCTTTCGACTTCTGGCTGGCCGAACAGGTTTTAGGGAAAGTGCTGGCCGAGGGCTGGGATATCGTCCCCCAAAAGGTGGCGGCATGACCCGGCAACGGCGCGTCATCCTCTTGGCCGGGTGTTTTCTGGCCATGTTCATCACGGCCCAGATCATTCCGGGCACGGGGTCGCTGTGGGCGGCCACAGCCAGCGAAATTTTCCAGATGCTGCCCGACGCCGAATGCGGCGGCTTCAGCCGCGCCGAGCGCGAGAGCCTCTTGGCCATGAACGTGGACAGCAACCTGGTGGCCGGACAATCCGCCTCGCCGGACGTGACCTACCCCTGGGTGCGCACCGTGGCCACCAATTTTTTGGAACTGCACCGCCCCGGCTACGGCCCCATCACCTATAAAGTCTATGAGGGGCAGGGCTTTCAGCTTATGGCCGTCTGCCGGGGCCGCCAGCGCACCGCGCCCATGGACCCTGACTGCCGCTTCAACCTCTGCTTTTACCGCCTGGATTCCACGGGCCTCAGCCGGGTTGACCCCCTGGACTACCTGCCCCCGGTCTCCATTCTGGACTACATCACCCCGGACATGCTGGACGACCCCCTGGCCCGGGCCGACATCGCCCGGCGCGGCCCCGGCTACCCTGACTGCCTCACCTGCGTGGCCGGGATTCACGGCAACCTGACGCTTGACCTCATCACCCTCACCACCCTCAATTCCGGGGTCTGCGCCACTTTCCTGCCGCCCTACGGGCTCTTGCCCTTAACCTGGAACGGTAGGGAGTTCACCAAGCCCTACGACCGGGCCGCGCCCGTGGGGCAATGAGTTGAGCGCCGAAAACCAGCCAGCCCCCGACACTTTTTGGGCGGAAGCCGAATTTTTGGGCCGGGCCGCGCTGGCCCAGCTGGAATATTTCGAGGCCCTGGGGGTGACCGGGCTGCCGGTGGAGATTCCGCTCCCCGCAGCGGCCCGGAGCCCGGAACGCCCCGCCCCGGCCCCAAATAAACCGGCGGCCGCCGGAGCGGAGCGGCGAAGCTCCCGCCCCACGTCGCCGCCGCCGGAAAAACCCGCCGCCGAGAGCGCCCCCCGGCTTTGGGCCCCCAAATGCCCCAGCCTGGCCGACCTGGCCGAGGGCGCCGCCCGCTGCCGGGCCTGTGCCTTCGCGGCGGAGGCTCCCCAGCTGGGGCGCGGCTCCGCCAGCCCGCTCATCGCGCTGGTGGGCTCCGACCCCTCGATGTTTGAGGGCGAAAAGGCGGTGCTGCTCTCCGGCATCATTGAAAAGGGCCTGAAACTGAGCCCGCCGGAATATTACGTCACCTCCCTGACCCGCTGCCTCCCGCCCGACGGCGGCGGCGACGAGCGGAGCGAAGCCGTCTGCGCGCCCATTGTGCTGCGCGAACTGGCCCTGTTGCGCCCCAAAGTGGTGCTGGCCCTGGGCTCCGGCCCCGGACGGCATTTGAGCGGCTCGGCCGACCCCGTGGGCCTTCTGCGGGCCAGAACCCACCTCATCGACGGCCTGGAAGGGGCCTTCCTGCGGGTGACTTTCGGCCTGGGGCACATGGTCTCCGCCCCGGAAATCAAGAAGGAAGCCTGGAAAGATATTCAAAAAATTATCCCCGGTTTGGATAAGTTAAAGCAGGTGTAAATGCGTTGGTTAGCCGTTGTATTGATACTGATTATGCTGGGCGCGGCCGGTTGCTCCTCCGAGGATTCCGGGCGCGAGGCCGCGCCTTCCGCCGGAAGTTTGTCGCCGGAAGAGCGGGCGGCCATTGAAAAATGGAACAGCTACGTTGACCTCGGCAACAGCATTGACACCAGCTTTTACGGGGTCATGGACGCCTATTTCCAGGCCTTCGGCAACGGGCCGGACTATAAAGCGGGCGGCCCTGAAGCGGCGGCGCGTTTCACCGCCGCCCTG
>JAITVE010000359.1 GCA_031285975.1 Candidatus Adiutrix sp.
GAACGGCTCAGACAAGTGGCACCGCAGTGGCGACGGGGAAGAGGCGCGGTTAGCAATCACAAAGGGCCGTGGAGCAACGCCGCAACTCGCCTGGTCATTCAAACCTGATAAGATTTGAATAAGCTGAGATTACAAGCCTTGCTTGTAAAGAACTTAGACAAGCGGCGTTGCGGTGACGCTGTAGTCGTTGGCTGAAGCAGCCGCAATTAAATATCATGTATGTATTATTTGTTGAGGAGTACTTTTGTGAAATTGTATAAATTGACGGGACTTGTGCTGGCGGTTGCGCTGGTAGCGGCCTGTGCCATGCCGCTGACGGAGGCCATGAAGGCCAACAGTTGGGAACGGTATCAGTCGGCGGTGAATTCCTGGCGGGGCGCGGACGTTGGTGAACTGCTGGCGGCCTGGCCCGCTAACTGGCGGAAAGGCCCGCCCGAGCAGGAGGGCGACGCCTGGGCCTACAGCTTTATCTGGACGGAAGAAATTTACCGCCAGGCCGACCAATACTACGACCACGCCCACCAGGAGTGGGTAGACCGCACCCCCGCCGGAGCCGAACTCTTGATCTGCGAAACCGTCTTTATCGCCGACTCCCAGGGGCTCATCACCGGCCTCAGACCCGGCAATTACCAATGCGGCGACGCCACCCCGCCGCCGCCCCGGGTGCGGTAAAAGATAAGGAGCCACAGCGGGTTACGTTAGCTACTGCTTTATAGTCAGGAGATTGCCATGAAAATATTCACAATAATAGCGGTTGCAGTTATTTTGTGTTTGCCTCTGGTTGCTTGCTCCAATTCAGATTCTGCATCGCAGTCTGGGCAAAGCTGTACCACCCTAGTCGTGCTCAGCGATTGGAAAACAAAAAGAGTGCCTATTACTTGCTGCCCCCCGTTGGACATTGGTATTAAGGCTATCTATGGTGTGCCGCGAGTTCAAGTAGAGAGCGTCTTGGGAGCACCGCGTGATGATATTTCTAATGCGAAAAGCGTTTATTACAAGGACGGTGGGATCAGAGTCCTCTACAATGAAGATGATATTTCAGCGAGCATAGTCTTAGCGCCAGAGCAACTACCCTTTGCACCAGATGCAGTATTGCGTTTTTTAGGCATTAGTACAATGACAGTGAGTGCTGATGTTAGCCCTGTGGATATTCAATGGGAAAATGATCCTCAATTTCGCTATATAGGTGTTGATGTGGATAGAGAACAACCGGGGCTTGTGTACCAGATTTATGTAAGGTGAAGTGTTTTCCTTGAAGCAATCCCTTCACCCCATTTTCTGATACGAAAGCTTGTCCAGCGTCTCCAAAGCGACGTCGATTTCGGCGGCGGTGTTGAAAATGCCGAAGGAGAACCGCGTCACGCCGCCGGAGGCCAGGCTGCCCAGGGCCTGGTGGGCCAGGGGCGCGCACTGGAGCCCGGCGCGGGTGAGGATGCCCGCCTCCCGTTCCAGGGCCGCGGCCAGGTCGGATGACGACCAGCCGCCGAGGGTGACGGCCACCGTGGAGACCCGCTGCTCCAAGTCTGTCGGCCCCCAGACGGCGGCCCCTTTGATTTGGGCCAGGCCGTCCAGGAACTGGCCGGTGAGATTCATGTCGTGGCGGCGGATATTCCGGGGCCCGGTTTGGCGCACGAAGGTGGTGCCGGCGGCCAGCCCGGCCAGGCCGTGGGTGTTGGCGGTGCCCGCTTCCAGCGCATCCGGCAGGAAGTCGGGCTGCGTGAGGCTCTCGGAAGCGCTGCCGGTGCCGCCGGTGGCCAGCGGGCGCAAGGCTAATCCCTCACGCAGCCAGAGGCCGCCGGTGCCGGTGGGGCCCAACAGGCTTTTGTGGCCGGTGAAGCACAGGTAGTCCAGCCAGGTGCCGACATCTTCCAAGTCCATAGCCCCGGCGGTTTGGGCAGCGTCCAGGAGCATTGGGACGCCGCCGAGGGCCTCTTTAATGGCGCGGGCCGGGGCCAGCGCTCCGGTGACGTTGGAGGCGTGGTTGACCACCGCCAGCTTGGTGGCGGGGCGCAGGAGTTTGCGGAAATCTTCGGGGGAGGATAGGCCGCGTCCGTCCACGGGGGCCACGTCCCAGAGTATGCCGCGCTCGGCCACCAGGCGGGCCAGGGGGCGGGCCGCCGAGTTGTGCTCCAGGGCGCTGGAAATAACGTGGTCGCCCGCTTTCAGGCCGCAGCCTTCCAGCACGGTGTTGAGCGCCCAGGTGATGTTGGCGGTGAAGGCCAGGCGGCGGTTGTCCGCCAAGCCGAAAAGTTTGCTCAAATTTTTCCGCGCCTGGTGGATGGTGCGGGAGGCCGCCAGGGAGGCCGCGTGGCCGCTGCGGCCGGGGCTGGCCGGGGCGTTCAGGGCGGCGGTGACGGCCTCGATAACTTCCGGCGGCTTGGGGAAGGACGTTGCGGCGTTATCCATGTAAATCATGCGTTCACCCCCTCGCCCAGATACGCTTCCAGGCGGGTCACCATTGATTTGAGGTTGGTCAGCTTCATGTTGGGGCAAAAAATTTCCGCCTCGGTTTCGTGGAAATTTTTGCCTGGCAGGGCGGAAGCCAAATATTCAGCCAGCCCGGCCTCGCTGACAATGATGAATTCCGGCCCCGCGCTCTCGGCGCAGAAATGGAAAATATCGGCGCTGTCGCCCACGAAGTCGGCCATCGCCAAGAGCTCAGGGCGGCAGAGGAGGTGCGCGGCCACGGCGGCTTCCGGGTGCTCGGCTTTGGCGGCGGCCAGTTCTTCGGGCAGGGCCAGCTCGTGCACCTGACAGGCGGCTTTGGGCCAGCGGTGCACCACCTGATGGGCGAACCCGGCCCAGTCGGCCAGCTGCGGGCCGGGCAGCACAATGAGCTCCCGCCCCTCCGTCCCGGCCAAGGCTTCGCGGGCCGTGGCCGGGGCAATCTCCAGGTCGGCCAAATCGCGCAGTTCCGGGGTGACTTTGATATCCGCCACCACCAAAGCTTCCGGGTGAAGCCGCTTGGCTTCCAGCACTTCGGCCCGGCTGACGGCCTCGGCCAGGGGGCAGGAGAGGTCGGCTCGGGGCGTTAAAACCCGGGCCGCCGGGTGACGTCGCCCGATTTCAGCGGTCATATAGGAAGCCCCGCAGACCATCACCGCCGGGGCTTGGCTGGCCACGGCCCGCGCCACAATCTGCCCCGCCCCGCCGACAAAATCGGCGGCGGCTTTCACTTCTTCCCGCTGGAAGAAGTGGGCCAGAATCTCCACCCGGCCTTGGGCGGCCAGTTCTTTCACCCGCTGGAACTGGGCCTTCTTTTTGTCGTTGAGCTCCAAGGGCGACCCCGTTTTTAAGCGCGGAAGGCCAGGGCCGCGTCGATGCGCTTCAGGTTTTTTTCCGGGCCCAGAATGTCCAGAATCTCAAACAAACCGGGGCTGGCGGTCTGGCCGGTGAGGGCCACGCGCAGGGGCTGGGCCACGGCCCCGAGTTTGACCGCTTTTTCCTCGGCTAGGCGGCGCAGCAAATCCTCAAAGCCCTGGGCGGTGAGGGGTTTGGTCAGCACGTCTTTCATGGCCAAAAGCATGGCCTGGTTGTCCGGGGTGAGGAATTTTGTGGCCGCTTTGGGGTCTAAGGGCGGCAACTCCTGGAAGTAAAACTCGGCTTTGTCGGCCAGTTCCACCAGGGTCTTGCCGCGCTCCCGCACGGTGTGGGTGATTTTTACGAGGGTCTCGGCGTCTGGTTTGGCATAGCCCTTTTTTTCCAGATAGGGCCAGAACAATTCGCCCAACGCTTCGGGCGGGGTTTCTTTGATGTAGTGGCTGTTGAGCCAGTCCAGCTTCTCGGGGTTGAAAACACCGGCGGAGCGGCCCACGTGGCTGAGGTCAAAGAGCTCCCTCATTTCGTCCAGGCTGAAAATCTCCTGGTCGCCGTGAGACCAGCCCAGGCGGGCCAGGTAGTTGTTCAGGGCCTGGGGCAGGTAGCCCATCTCTTTGTAGGCCATGACCGAGGTGGCCCCGTGGCGTTTGGAGAGCCGGGTCTTGTCCGCCCCCAGAATCATGGGCACGTGGGCGAACTGCGGCAGGGCCGCGCCCAAAGCCTTGTAGAGCAATATCTGGCGCGGGGTGTTGTTCACATGGTCGTCGCCCCGCACAATGTGGGTGATGTTCATGGTCACGTCGTCCACCACCACGGCCAGGTTATAGGTGGGCATCCCGTCGCTTTTGAGGATAATCAGGTCGTCGAGCTCGCGGTTGTCAAACACCACCGGGCCTTTGATAAGGTCTGTCCAGCCGGTTTCCCCAGCCTCGGGGCCTTTGAAGCGCACCACCGCGCCGGGGGCCGGGCCGAGATTTTTTTCGCGGCAGAGGCCGTCATACTTGGGCTTGCCCCCGGCGGCCAGGGCGGCCTGGCGGCGCTCTTCCAAGTCTTCGGGTTTGCAGTGGCACCAATAGGCCTGGCCGGAACTGAGCATTTTGTCGATATATTCCCGGTGCAGGGCCAGCCGCCGGGTCTGGTAAACGGGCTCGCCGTCCCAGTCCAGGTTCAGCCAGGTCATGGCCGAGAGAATGGCCTGGGTAAATTCCTCGGTGGAGCGCAAAGCGTCGGTGTCTTCAATGCGCAGCACGAAGCGGCCGCCCAGTTTGCGGGCCAAAAGCCAGTTGAACAGGGCTGTGCGGGCCCCGCCGATGTGGAGGTGGCCGGTGGGGCTGGGAGCGAAGCGGGTGACTATCTGGGTCATGGAGAGGCGCCTTTTCAATAATAATGGCGGCCGGTTTCGGGCCGCTGGTGAATATAAAAAAGTACCATAGTTCAGAAGGCCATGCAAGTTCCAAAGCGCGTTTGCGCTACACTCTGGCAAATGAACGGGATTTATTGTATATTATACTGAAAAAAAAGGAACGCTATGGCCCTTATCTGGAAAGCCAAAAAAATCGACGGGGACGAAGCGCGGGACGAGGTTTTGCAGGGGGAGCGGTTGTTGCCCCGCGACCCTGAACAGCTGCCTTCGGACGCCGCCCTCCGCCACGAGGCCATGCTCATCAACGAAATATCGCTGGTGCTGGCCGAAAAGCGCACCTCGCTGTCGGTGATGCGCACGGGCCTGGCCATCCTGGCCCTGCCGCTGTCGGTGCTGAGCGTGCTGGTGGTCATTTCGCGCTATTACGACCCCATGAAAGTGCTGTATTTCCTGGCGCCGCTGCTGGCACTGTGCGTGTTGCTGGCCATCTTGGGCATTTATATGATCGTGCGCTCCCTCCGCCGGGTCTCGCAGCTGGATAAGGTCATCATCTCGCTCAAAAAGCAGAACGACAGTTTGCGGGAACTCTGCCTGGCCATGAGCGACCTGGTTTCGCCCGACCCGGATTTTTGACGGATTGGAAATGCCGTATGCCCTGCGCGGAGGGCCATGCCGAAAATGGTGGGGTCAGCACCGGCGAATGAGAAGGACAGGGGCTGGGTACATCGCCAGTGTTGCGTCGGAAGTGACAAGGCTTAGGTTCTCTGTCTTGGCCTGAGCCAGAAGCAGGCGGTCGAAGGGGTCTTTGTGGACCAGGGGGAGGTCGCTTACGGCGGTGGTGTGCAGCCCGGTAATGGCCATTTCGCGGTAGCCCCGTTCCAGAAGCTGGCCCCGCAGAATTTTTGCGTCCACCTGGAAGTCCGGGCGGTTTTGGGCGCTCTTGATCGCCACTTCCCACAGGCTGGCCGGGCTGAAATACATATCGTTGTCTTCATCGGCGATAAGTTGCCGGGCTTGCCCTGGCAGCAACTCGGGCCAGAATGTGGCCCAAATTACCATTTGGGTATCCAGCAGTATTTTCATTCCCGGCCCTCAAACATGGCGCTAATCACTTCGCGGCCTATGGATTTGACGTCAACGTCCTTTCCCACAACTCCCTGGCCGCGCATAAAGCCCAGCCGCCTTGATTCCTTGGGCTCCGCATAGGGCAAGACTTTGACCAGAGGCGTATCGTTATCGGCAATAATAAAGCCCTCCCCGTCTTTGGCCTGTTTCACCAGTTCCAAGAGGCGCTCTTGCGCTTCGTTTAAATTGATGGTCAGCATGGCTTGGCCTCCTTAACCCATCGGCACGCGATTTTTTGCCGTACCCTATGGTACTCAAAATACCTTAAGTATGGAGCTAATGCAAGGCCCGCCCGACTGGCAGCGGCTGCCGGCTTTCGCCGAGGTGACGGCGGGCGGTGGCGGCAAAAAGTACAGGCCACAGCCTGTTCAACAGCGGTAAATAGTTGACGTAACGGCCATAATCAGGTAACATTTTTCAGATGATTGGCGGACTATGCCCCACGGGGCGGGGAAGCGAGCGGGAAATGCCGGACAAAAAAGTCCTTGTCTATACTCCTGAGCAGATTACTGCGCGGGTGGCCGAGCTTGGCGCGGCCATTCGGCGGGATTACGCGCCGCTGCTGGCCGAAGGCGAGCAGCTTCTGGCCGTGGGCGTTTTAAACGGGGCCTTCATTTTCATGGCCGACCTGGTGCGGGCCGTGGGCGACCTGCCGGTGGAAGTGGATTTCGTGCGCCTGTCGAGCTATCAGGACAGGACGACTTCCTCTTCGGAAGTGGTCATGACCAAGAACCTGGAAAAGGAAATTCGCGGCCGCCACGTGCTGGTGGTTGAGGATATCGCCGACTGCGGCCTGACCCTGGCCTGGCTGCTGGCATTTTTGAAGAAGCGGCAGCCCGCGTCCGTCCGGGTGGCCGTGGCCGTGGACAAGCGGGCCCGGCGGGAAACCCCCGTTGACCTGGACTATGTGGGCTTCAGCCTCGACGACGGTTTCCTGGTGGGCTACGGCCTGGATTATGCTGAAAAATATCGCAATCTTCCGGCCATTTACGAGGTCGTCACCCCGGCCGGGTGAGCGGAGGACATAGTTATGATTATCACGTGCGGTCAGTGCCAGGCCAAGTTCAAAGTCGCGCCTGAACAGATCAAGGAAACCGGTTCCAAAGTCCGTTGTTCCAACTGCCGGTATGTTTTCACGGTTTACCGCCCCCAGCGGCCCGTGGAAGCGGCGGCTCCGGCGGTGGACGACTTTAGGGAGAGCGGGCCGGAGCAGGATGATTATTACGGCCCCGCCGACGCCGGGCGAACGGGCCGCGTGCCGGACGATTATGACGACAGCCCGGACGACCGGCCCTCTGACGACCCGGCGGCCCTGAAAGAACGGCGCGACCGCCGCCGCCGTCTGTACGAAGACATTGAAAATTCCGCCGACAGCGGCTTTGACGACGACGACCAACCGGAAGACGATTATGGCGACGACGACTTTGACGATGAGCAGGGCGGCCTGCCGCCCCTGCGCCGCAACCGGGGCCGCCAGTCCTCGGCCATGATGGCCGAGCCGGAAGACGAAGGCTACGACGACTCCGAAGAGTATGACGACGACGAGTACGAGCGGGACGACCGGCCCGAGCGCGTTGCCGCGCCCCAGGGCGACCTGGGCCTGGGGGCCGACCCCGTGGAGGGCGACGACGCGCCCGAAGAGGGCAGCGGCGAAGACCCCTTCGCCCGCCTGGCCGCCGGGTATCGCGGGCAGAAGGGCTCGGGCCGGGGCGGCTCCCGCGGCAAGTCCAAGCTGCTGGCCGGGCTGGCCATTTTGGCTGCCCTCCTGGCCGTGGGCATTTACTTTTTGACCGGGCCGCAAGACGCGCTGATTACCGGCGACGAAACCCCCGCCGCGACCACCACCACCGCCGCCGGTTCCGAAGGCGCGGGCGGCGCGGGAACCGACGCCCCGGCCCCGGACGCTGGAACGGCAGACCCCAACGGCACCCTGCGCATTGGCTTCACCGAAGGCCAGCAAGGGTATTTCTACCGCACCAATACAGAGGCGGGCAACATTCTCATCCTCACCGGCCAGGTGCGCAACAACTACTCCGAGCCGCGCAGCTTCGTGTATTTGCGCGGGCACCTGCTGTCAACCGATGAAACCACCCTGGCCGACCGCTTCGCCTATGCCGGGAACCTGTTGTCCGAAGAAGAACTGAAGACCCTGCCGATGCGGGAAATTGCCACCCGCCTGCTGATTAAGGGCGGTCGGGATAACGTCAACGTCAACATCCCCCCCGGCACGGAAGTTCCCTTCATGATGGTGTTCGACAACGTGCCCGACGGCACCGACCAGTACCGCATTGACGCGGTGAGTTCCGAACCGGCCCAGCAGTAAGCGCGGCGGGAAGCAAAAAGTATGGACGCGCCGCCGGTGAAAGACACCCGCCTGAAAATCGCTGCTTCGGCGTATGCCAGATTGTCGCTGGCAATCGCCCTCTTGGCGTTGTGCCTTGCTTTCGGCGGCGGGCTGGCCCTGGCGGCGGAACAGGACGACCCCAACGGCACTCAGTACATCGGCTTTACTCAAGCCGATGGGGCGCAAGGCTATTTCTATCGCAAAAATAACGAGGCTGGCAACATTCTCATCCTCACCGGAATAGTTCGCAACAACTATTCCGAGCCGCGCAGCTTCATTTATTTGCGCGGGCACCTGCTGTCTTCCGACGGAAAAACTCTGGCTGACCGCTTTGCCTATGCCGGGAACCGGCTATCTGAAGAAGCGTTAACGAGCCTGCCAATAAAAGAAATCACCGCCCGGCTTTCAGTGAAGAGCGGCAACGATAACGTCAACGTCAACATCCCCCCGGGCGCGGAAGTGCCCTTCATGGTGGTGTTTGACAATGTGCCCGACGGCACCGACCAGTACCGCATTGACGCGATAAGTTCCGAGCCGGGCGCAGTTGACCCCTCGAAGCCGGTGACCGCGAAGGCAAAGCATTCCATGATGTCGGGCACCTCCAGCGGCGACCCGGATATTGGTTTTTTAGAAGACCGGCTGAGCTATTTTTACCGCACCAACAAAGAGGCGGGCACCATTCTCATCCTCACCGGGCTGGTGCGCAATAACTATTCCGAGCCGCGCAGTTTCATCCGTTTGCAAGGCCACCTTCTGGCTGCCGATGGAAGCAGCCTGGTTGACCGCTTCGCCTATGCCGGGAACCAACTCTCTGAGGAAGAACTGACGACTCTGCCAGTAAACGAAATCGTCGCCCGGCTTTTAGCGAAGAACGGCAAAGAGAACGCCAACGTCAACATCCCCCCGGGCAAAGAAATCCCCTTCATGATAATGTTCGACAATTTGCCCGCTGGCATCGATGAATATCGCGTTGACGCCGTCAGTTCCGAAGCGGCCCAGTAAGCGTGGCCGGAGACCAGAAAATAGGAGCGCACTGCCGATGACAAGGAACAGCTTGAAAATCATGGTCTCGGCCTATGCCCGCTTCCTTCTGGCCGCCGCCTGGCTCATGCTGTGCCTTGCTTTCGGCGGCGGGTCGGCTGTGGCTGGTGACCTCGAACCGTCCAAGCCAGTGCCGCCGCCAAAATCGGTGACGGTGCAACCGAAGGTAACGGAATCGGCAGTGCCGAAGCCGGAAACTGCCAAAGCGTCAGGCCGTTCCAACAGTGACCCGTATATCGGTTTTATCGAAGTGCCGTTGACTTTTTATTACCGTGAAAACAAAGATGCTGGGCGTCTTTTAATTTTTACCGGCCAGGTGCGCAACAACTACCCCGAGCCTAGAAGCTTCATTTATTTGCGTGGCTATCTTTTGTCCGGTAATGGAGAACCCGTGGCCGAGCGTTTCGCCTATGCCGGGAATCAACTGTCCGAAGAAGTGTTAACCCATCTGCCCATGCAAGAAATCACCACCCGCCTTTCGATTAAGAGTGGCAAGGATAACGCCAATCTCAGCATCTCACCCGGCGCGGAAATTCCTTTTATGATGGTTTTCGATGATGTGCCCCAAAGCGCTCAAGAATATCGCTTTGATGTCGTTAGTTCCGAACCGGCGGGTGAACGATGAAGGGCCGCTTCCATCCGCTGCTGGCCAAGCCCGCTATGGCCTTTTTTAAACGCTTCGACTTTGTGGATTTTTTGACGAAACTGTCAAAGCGCGAGCCGGGGGCCAGCTATGCCGCCCGGCCCGACCTGCCGCCCCCGGCCTTCCCGGATCAGGAAGATATTGCCCGCCTGGCCGTGGATTTGGCCGAACGCTCGCTGGCCGAAAAGGGCGAGCCCGTGGGCCGCCGGGAGCTGGAGACCCAGGCCTCCATCATCTCCTGCCGCTACGACGCCGACCTGCACCAGATGCTGCGCGGCGCGGCCATGAACATCATCTCCCAGCTTTTTGAATCACGCGACCAGGCCCGCCTTTTTACCTCCAATGACGGGCGGGAACTCAAAAATTTCGAGCGCCTCAAAAAAGCCGGTGAGGAAGGCCGGGGCGTGGTCTATCTCATCAACCACTCCTCCCACTGGGACGAGTTCATCTTCAACGTGTTCCTCGACCAGAACAACCTGGCCATGCCCCTTTTCGCCGCCGGGCAGAACATGATGGCCACCCCCAGCCTGACCCGCCTGTTCATGGTCGGCTCCTACGTCATTGTGCGCTCCGGGGCCGGGCGGGCCTATCTCTCAACGCTGTACCATTATTGCCAGGCCCTGGGTGAGCTCGGCAAGCCCCAGGGCATTGTCCTGGAAGCCTGGTCGGGCGGGGCCCGCACCCGCGACGGCAGCTTGCGCTATCCCCGCCGCCTCATTGCCCTGCAAGGGGCCTTGGCCGCCCGCAACGATGTGCTGGTGCAGCCGGTGGTCATCAGCTACAGCCGGGTGCCGGAGGATTTGGGGCTCTCCGAGGGCGAGGGCCTGGCCTCCTGGCTCAACGGGAACCACTGTTTGGGCGAAGTCCTCAAGCGGCCTTGGGAGCCGAAGGAAAGCGTTATCCGGGGCCTGAAAAACCTTTTTGGCCGCACTTACGTGGGCTTTGGCCGGGGGCGGCTGGTCTCCGAACTGGCCGCCGAGCAGGCCGAAAGCGGGCCCGCCGAACTGACCCTGGACGAGTACGCCTCCCTCTACGCCATCAAGGAAATCGCCCGCGACAAAAAAATCATGACCAGCCAGGTGGCCGCCCGCAGCCTTCTGGGCCGGGGCGGGAGGGCCGCTCCCGGAACGGGCCGCGCCGGGAAAACCGTTGACCTGGCGGAATCAGCCGTCAAGGCCATGGAGGAAATCCGCGATTATCACCGCCGCACCTTCAGCCAGGAGCCGGATTTCGAGGATTTTTTCCAGGAGCACACCCTGGAAGAAGCCCTGAAAGACGGCCTGGAATCGCTGAAAGCCCGCAAGGTCATTGGCCGCCGCCCCTTGTTTTCCAAGCGGCTGCCGAAAATTAAAGCGCCCCACGGCCTGGCCTATTACGCCACCCACGCCGACCGGCGGCTCTACAGCCCCTCGGCCAAGGAAAACTTTGTGGTCTGCGGCTCCGAGGCCTGGGCCTTCGGCCTGGTTTCCTACCTTGGCCGCCGCACGCTGAGCGACAAGAAATACAACAATTCCAGCCTCACCCTCTACGACCGCGACGAAGCGGCCATGGCCTTTTTGGCCTACGAGCGCACCCAGGCCGAAAAATTTCCCGGCTACCGGCTGCCCAAAAACATTTTCCCCACCCACGACCACACCGCCGCCTTCCGCAAGGCCACCGAGGTCATTGTGGCTGTGCCGCCGTGGCGGGTGGACGAGATGCTCAAAATCATCCTAACCGAGGCCCGCGAACTGCGCAGCCTGATTATCGCCAGCCGGGGCTTCGACCCCCAGTCCCACCGCCTGACCATGCAGATAGCCTGGGAGGCGGCCGTGTCCGCCGGGCGGCCGAAAATTGATATCCTGGCCTTGAACGGCCCCTTCAGCCCCAATGCCTTAATCGGCAACGACGGCGGCCTGTGGACTCTGGCCGGGCCGGTGCGCGGGGGCCGGGCCTCGGAGGCGCTGCTGTTCAAATTCGGCAGCTTCCGGGTCAGCACCAGCCCCGACCCCATTGGCGTGCAGACGGCGGCAGCCCTGGCTGACGCTTACGCCCTCTACGGGCATTATGTGGAACGCCAGCGCAAGCTCCGCTCCCAGCCCTTTGAAGCGGCGGCCTTCCTGCGGGAAGTCAGCGCCGAGGCCAAAAGCCTGACCCTGGCCCTGGGCGGCCAGCCCCAAACCTTTGAGGCCGACAACCCGGCCTGGATTTCCGAATTCATCATCCGCTCCCTAAGCGGCGCGGGGCCCTCCCCGGCCTGGCTGAACACCCTGAAAAGCGACGGCGCGGGCGAGGGCGCCCCGGCCCGGCGCGAACTGGCCGAAGCCTGGCCCGACCCCTGGGCCGCCGGATATTTTTCCATCCACTCCGCCTACCTCACCGCCAAGCACCTGGGCCTGACCCTGCCCCACCTGGAAGAAGCCAACCGCTTGTTCTGGTCGCAAGGCTGAGGTTCCCCCCGGTATGACTGACGGCCCCGCGATTGCCCGCCCCCGTTCGCCTTGGCGCTCCCCCTGGAGCCTGGGGGCGGCCCTGTTCGCGGCCCTCATTGTGATGCTGGCCCTGTCCCTGGGCTCCGGCTACCTGCCCTTCACGCCGGGGGAACTTCTGGAAGCTTTGGGCCAGCAGCTTTTCGGGCTCGATTCCACCCTGGCGGAGGAACGGGCGGCGGTGCTGTGGGAAGTGCGCCTGCCCCGCCTGATGACGGCCCTTTTGGCCGGGGCCGCCCTGGGGCTCTCGGGGGCCGTCTTTCAGGGGTTATTGCTGAACCCCCTGGCCGACCCGTATACTTTGGGGGTTTCCTCCGGCGCGGCCTGCGGGGCGGCCATTGTTATTGTCGCGGGGCTGTTTTTGCCGGGCCTGCCGCTGCTGGAAACGCCCTGGGCCCTCACCGGCGGGGCCTTTGTCATGGCCGCCCTCACCCTGGCCCTGGTCATCGCCCTGGCCCGCGACGAGCAAAAGCACCTGTCGCCCACCAACCTCATCCTGGCCGGGGTCATCATGTCGGCCATTTTGTCGGCGGCCATTTCCTTCATCAAATATCTGGCCGGGGAGCAGGTCAGCTCCATCATTTTCTGGCTTCTGGGCAGCTTTCAGGCCCGCACCTGGACGGACGCGGCCGTGGTGCTGGCCTTCTTCATCCCCGCTTTCCTGGCGGCCCTGTGGTCGGCGGTGGATCTGAACATCATGACCCTGGGGGTGCGCTCGGCGGAAACGTTAGGCGTGAACACCCGCCGGGTGCGGCTGACCCTTCTGGCCGCCGCCTCCCTGGCCGCTTCCGCCGCCGTGTCCGTGGCCGGGGTCATCGGCTTTGTGGGGCTCATTGTGCCGCATTTGGTGCGCCTGGTGAGCGGCCCCGACCACCGCAGCCTCCTCCCCCTTTCGGCCCTGGGCGGGGCGCTGTTGATGCTGGCCGCCGACACCGTGGTGCGGGTGGTTTTGCCGGGGGAAATCCCGGTGGGGGTGCTGACGGCCCTTTTGGCCGGGACGGTCTTCCTGGTGATTTTCCGCAAGCGCATGGGGCGGCTGGCCTATGACTGAGGCACGTCAAGAAGCCTGGATCAGCCTGCGCGGCCTGGGTTTCAGCCACGGAACCCAGCGGGTGCTGGACGCGGTGGACTTGGATTTTTATCCGGGCCGCCACTATATTCTGGCCGGGCCCAACGGCGCGGGCAAAAGCACGTTGCTGGATTTGCTGGCCAACTTGAAAAAACCGGCCACAGGCGGCATAATAGTAAAAGGGCGGCCCATGCCGGACTACGCCCCCCTGGAACTGGCCCGCACCCTGGCCCTGGCCCCGCAGGACTTTCGGCTGCACTTCGCCTTCAGCGTGCGCGAGGTGGTGGCCATGGGGCGGCGGCCCTACCTGGGCCGCTGGGGGCGGCTGAGCGCCGAGGACTACCGGGCTGTGGACGCCGCCCTGTCCGCCTTGAATCTGGAGGCCCTGGCCGCCAAGCCCGTCACGGCCCTCTCCGGCGGCGAGCGGCAGCGGGCGGTGGTGGCCCGCACCCTGGCCCAGGCCACGCCCATCATCCTTTTGGACGAGCCCACCGCCGGGCTGGACGTGGCCCACGGCCTGGCCCTCATGCGCCTGGCCCGCCAAAGGGCGGAGGAGGGGGCCCTGGTCATCACCGTGACCCACGATTTGAATTTGGCGGCGGTTTTCGCCCACGAATTCGTGTTTTTGAAAAAGGGCCGCCTGGCCGCCGCCGGGCCGCCGGAGCAGGCCTTCATTGCCCCGGTTTTGGATGCGGTCTACGAGGCCGAAGCTCGGGTCGTTCACGATGATTTCGCCGGTGGCCCGGCCGCTTCGTTCCGTTTGCCTGATGAAAAGGAAAGGGGGTTATGATGCACAGTCCTAAAATCTTTACCCTTTGGCTAGCGTTGATTTTAACGGTAATGCTGACCGCCGCCGCCCCTATTCAGGCCCAGGAAAAACATCTCCGGGTCATCAGCCTCTACGCGGCCCACACCGAGATTTTGCTGCGGCTGGGGGCGCGGGACAACCTCATCGGCCTGTCGGGCCAGGAAACTTACGCCGGGCCGGAAACCGAGGGCTGGAAGCGCCCGCCGGTGTTCAGCATCCGCGACGACGTGGAAAAATTCCTGGCGGCCAAGCCCGATTACATTCTGGTGCGGCCCATGCACATGGCTTCCGGCAGCCGCCTGATGGAGACGCTGAAACGTTCCGGCGTTAAAGTCTACGCGGCCCAGGTGGTGCACGCGGACGATCTGTACACATACTGGCGCGACCTGGCGGCCTT
>JAITVE010000400.1 GCA_031285975.1 Candidatus Adiutrix sp.
AGAGGGGTTTTCGCGGCGGTTGTTGATTTGGTCGGCGACTTCTTGTTTCCGGGCCCAGATGGTCACGGCCAGCCCTTGCCGGGCCGCGTGGACAGCCAGGGCCGTGCCCCAGGAACCCGCGCCGATCACCGCCAGCCGGGACGGCAGTATGGAAGCATCCATCTCTGCTCCTCGCATAATCGAATTTCAGTTTTTACCTTATCCCCTCCGCGCCTTGAAGTCAAGACACAGCTAAAGCAAAATAAAAACAGCCGCTTAAAAAACCGCCAAGCGACCGTCTCACTATAAAATACTGTAATGTCACTACCACCGAATCAAATATAAGTAGCCCCCCCAAAAAAAGCCTGGATAGCGAGCCTCGCCTGAGTGCGGAAACGGAAACTTTCCAGAGCGGCAGCAAAAATTTCCATCAGAACAGCGAACGTACGTAAACGATATTTCGTTTCCTGGCCGCCGCCCCCGCCGCCCTCCTGCTAAGTGCAAGTTATTCAACTTGAATCGTTTGATAAAAAATGCTACATTAAGTCAAGTCGTGAAGTCCCGGCCGGGGCCAGCCCCCGTGCGCGGGGAGGCCGGGCGGCCCGGTTTTGACGGAACCGTTACCTCACATCATTTCGCACAAGGCTTGGAGAAAAAATGGCTCAGGCAAATACTCCCTGGCGCGGCAAGTCGGTTCTGGTGGTGGACGACTACATGGCCGTGCGGAAAACCATAAAAGAACTGGTGCTCAGTCTGGGCATGGTTCCCACCGAGGCCGAAAACGGCCTGAAGGCCCAGGAAATCCTGAAATCCCAACCCGTTGACCTGGTCATCACCGACCTGGTGATGCCGGAAATGGACGGCTTCGAACTCACCGAGGCTATCAAAAATTCCCCCGAACAGCGCAAAATTCCCGTGGTCATCATCTCCACCCACGCGGATTCCAAATACATTTTCCGGGCCCTCCGGCTGGGGGCCGACGACTACCTGACCAAGCCTCCGACCGCGGAAATGGTCAATACCGTGTTGACCCGCATTTTCGACCACGAGTGGTGAGCATATGGAGGACAAACAGATGAGCGCCAATCCTCAGCAGCTTGAGGGCAAAGACTCCGGCGCGCCGCCGGAAATCGACCGCATGGCGGTGAAAATTTCCCATCTGGACCGGCTCCTGGGCCTGACCGGGGAAATCATCATCACGGCTTCCAATATTTCCATTTTGCAGCGTCACCTGTCCACCTCTTCGGTGAACATTGATAAAAACTCCATGGAAATGGTCAAAAACGCGGCCCTCACCGCCAACCGCATTTCCTCCGATCTTCACCACCTGGTCATGGACATCCGCATGGTGCCCATCCGGGACACCTTTTTGCGCTTCCGCCGCCTGGTGCGGGACATCGCCAAGAAAAAGGGCCGCCAGGTCAATTTTGAAATCGTGGGGGAAGACACCCTGGTGGACAAAACCGTGGCCGAAAAGCTCTATGAGCCCCTGGCCCACCAGATACGCAACGCCATTGACCACGGCCTCGAAGACCCCTTGGAGCGCCAGCACAACGGCAAAGAGCCCACCGGCCAGCTGGTGCTGACCGTCTATAAAAAAGAGGGCTTCACCTACGTTTCCGTCAGCGACGACGGGCGGGGGCTCAACGAGACCCGCATTCGCCAAGTGGCCGTGGAGAAGGGTTTCCTGTCCCCGGCTGCCGCTGCGGCCATCAGCCACACGGAATGCTGGAACCTGATTATGCAGCCCGGCTTTTCCACCAACACCGAGGCCACGGAAATATCCGGCCGGGGCGTGGGCATGGACGTGGTGAAGAACACCGTGGAAACCCTGGGCGGCGAAGTGGGCATCGAGACGGCCCCCAACCGGGGCACGGTGTTCACCTATAAAATCCCCCAGCTTTCAGCGGTGAACATTACCGACGCGCTGATTATCCGCACCGGCGAAAGCTTTTTCGCGGTGCCCATCGGCAACGTGGTGGCCACCCAGTCCTTTGACCCCAAGGAAATCATCACCACCATGGCCCGCACCGAGAGCATCCAGTACCTCGGGGCCATCATCCCCCTGCACGATTTGCGCAGCCTTTTGAGCGGCGCGCCCCTGAACGAGCAGCAGGAGACCCTGCCGGTCATCATCATCGACGCCAAAAACGGGCGCATTGCCCTGAAGGTTTCGGAATTCATCCGGCCGCAGAAGCTGGTGCTGATTCCGCTGCCGGAAATTTTCTCGGTGCGCGGGGTTTCGGGCACCACTATTTTAGGCGGGAACCAACTGGGCATGGTGCTGGACCCCTTTGAGCTCATTGCCCTGGCCAGCGGCCGCACCATGGACAGCGGCGAAGATCACAGTGCCTTCGGCGATTTCCCGGGCGACGAATCCTTCAGCCTGACCGACATTCCGCAGGAGGAAGCCGCGGCGGACACGGTGGCCTCCCCCGGCGTGCAGGCCGCGCAGCCCGCCGTCTCCGAAGCGGCGTCGGCCCGGCCCCCGGAGCTTGACGAATCGGTGGCCGAGGAATTTTTCATTGAAATCCACAACATCCTCAATGACCTGAACGAGGAAATTTTCCAACTGGAAAAAGACCCGGAGAACATCCGGCGCATTAATACCATTTTCCGCCATTTCCACTCCATCAAGGGCAACTTCATCATGACCGGCTTCACCAATGTGGGGGCCTTTGTCCATGAAGTGGAAAGCGTGCTTGACCGGGTGCGGGAAAAGGAACTGGCGGTCAGCCAGGAGATCATCGACCTCTTGCTGGACGCGGTGAAGAACCTGGAAATCGGCCTCAGCCAGATACGGGCCGGGCACGGCTATGAGATCACCGACCCGGAGCTTCTGGCCACCCTGGCCGCCTTCAAAGCGCCGGACAGCGCGGCCAGCCCGCCCCAGGAAGACGGCGGCGGCGACACCTTCCACCTGTCGCCCCTGGCCAACATCCTGTATTTCGCCAAGCTGACCACCGAAGGCGTGAACGTCTACCAGTCCTTCATCAAAATCGGGCCCTCGTTTCAGGATCCGTCCCTGGTGGTCTACCTCATCCTCAAGCGCCTGGCCCACGTGGCCGACCTGATGGACACCGTGCCGCCGCTGGACAAAATCGAGCGGGGCCTGGCCACCTCGAAGTTGAAAATCATGTTCTCCTCGACCCATTCCCTGGCCGACCTGAACAAGTTTTTTGACCGGCAGCTGGTGAAATATTTCAACGTCACCGAATTTGAAAATATGATTATTGAATAGCCCGCTGGGGCACGGAGTGTTCGTCCATGTCGAAAATATTGTTGTGTCTCAGCGATGAAAATACCGCGACGGCGGCCGCCGAAGCCCTGGCCGCCACCAAGCACAGCGTGTCGCAAATCCCCAGCCTGAGCCCGGACGACGGGCTCCCAAAAGTGGCCGAAACCATTTTGGAGCACAAATCCGATGTGGTGGTCATGGATTATTGGCCGGAAGACGCGGCGGGCATCAAGCTGATGCAGATAGTCACCGAGCAGTCCGTGCGGCCGGAATTCATTTTCATCGAGATGCCTACCTCACCGGCGGAGCGCGAACAGGTGATGATGGCCTTAAACGAAGGGGCCTGCGCCTTTCTGCCCCTCAATTTCCGGCCCGCCGCCCTGGTGAACTATGTGGAGCGGGCCGCCGCCGGCCCCGGCCGCCTGCGCAGCAAAATTCTGGAGCATTATTGCCAGGACTTGGAAGCCCAGCGGCTCGAAGAGCAGTTGGGGGAACTGCGCAGCCGCGCCCACAGCTTTCAAAAGCTCATCGCCTACCTGCTCACCGCCCCGGCGGCGGCCCAGCAGCGCAAGACCCTGGTGGTCTCCGACTCGCCCTACCAGTTGGAAATGCTGAAAAAAATTCTGGACGACTACAACATTCCGTCGCTCACCGCCTCCAACCCCACGGACGGCCTGAAAATCGCCGTGAGCGAGCGGCCCCGCATCATCGTCAGCGACCTGGAACTGGAAGGCCAGACCGGCATTGAGTTCTGCCAGGCCGTGAAATTCACCAATAAAATCGTCCCCTGCCACTTCATCATCTGCACCGCCAACCAGGACAAGATAGCCAAGGTCATGACCCCCGGCAACGGCGTGGACGACTGCCTCCTGAAACCTTCCGGCCAGAGCGACACCGTGGATTTCATCTCCCGCGCGGCCCTGGGCTTTTTGCTGTAAGCCGGTGGGCGAAGGGGTTCAGTGCTGTAAGAATATAGCGAGTCGTCATTCCTGCGAAGGCAGGAATCCATTTCCAGTGAAGCAACTATGAGCCGACACGTTGCGTACGCATTCCCACAAGCCCCTCCGGGGCTTTGGCTTTGACGGAGCATTATGGCCGATAAACAGGTGCGGGGCGATAAATTCTGGCGGAGCGCAGCGCTCCTGATTCTCTGCGCCCTGGTCTACTATATCAGCTACGACCAGGGCCGGGAGGCCGTGCAGGGCCGTCTGCTGGAAGCGGAAGCCCGCCTGGCCGCCGTGGAAAAACAGGCCGCCGCCGACCTGGAAAACCAGCGCCGGGAAATTATCCGCCTCCAGAGCGCCCTCACCGAGCGCAACCGCCAGGAAAGCGGCGACGCCCCCTCGGTGGATCGCCTGCCCCTCAGGGTCAACCAAAGCCGCATCCTCTTCGGCGGGCGGCTGGTGGTTACGCTGCTGCGGGTGGACAGCGAGAACGATTTGGCCCGCATCCAGGTGAATTTCATTGAGGAAGAGCAGCTGGCAGCCGAAAATCTCCCGGCTGGCGGCAGTTTGCGCTTCACCATGGACGGCCAGAACTGGGCCCTGGTGGTCAGCGCCCTGACCCTCTCCACGGCCACCCTGAACCTGGTTGAACTGAAAAGCGACGACCAATGAGCCATGACACATGACCTATGAAAAACTGACGTATGAAGAAATTGAAGTTGGCCGCGAAAGCTCCCTGAGCCTGACCGTGACCCCCGAACTGGTGGAGCAATACGCCGGGCTGGTGGGGGACACCAACCCCGTGCACCTCGACCCTGAGTTCGCCGCCACCAGCTTTTTCCGCAAGCGCATCGCCCACGGGATGCTCGCGGGCGGCCTGGTGAGCGCGGTGCTGGGCACGCGCCTCCCCGGCCCCGGGGCCATCTATCTGAGTCAGGACTTTGAATTTACAAGGCCCATTGATATCAACGATGTCCTCACCGCCCGCGTGCAGGTGGTGGAAAAGTACGACCGCCACAAAAAACTGAAACTCCGCACCTGGGTGGAAAACCGCGCCGGGCAGCCCGTGCTGGACGGCGCGGCGGTGCTCTTGGTTCGCTAAGAATTTTGACTCGGCTGCTAACGACAGGGAGTAAAAATGAAGAAGCCGCTCATAGGAATTACCGCCGCCAACACTCCCTCCCCCGACTGGGGCGAGGGCCGCTTTATGCTCGACCGTGACGGCCAGTTGCGCCTCTACAGCGAGGCCGTGGCCCAGGGCGGCGGTTTGCCGGTCGTCCTGCCCCTCCTGCGCACGCCGCTGAACGTGGAAGCCGAAACCGAACTGGCGGGCGGCTGCGGGGCGGGCAATTTATACGGCAACGCGGCGGTATACATGCAAAACCTGGACGGTCTGCTCCTGCCCGGCGGCGGCGACCTGGCCCCCCCCCGCCGGGGCCGCCAATCCAGATAATTTTCGCCTGGTGGATCGCTCCCGCGACCTTTGGGAATCGGCGCTTTTGGCGGCGGCCCTGGAGCAGGGCAAGCCCGTCCTGGGCGTCTGCCGGGGGATGCAGCTTATGAACCGCGCCCTGGGCGGCAGCCTGTGGGCCGACCTGCCCAGCGAACGCCCCGGCCAAGTGGAGCACCAGCAAACACTGCCCCGCGCCCGGGGTAGCCACCGCGTGTGCATCGAGGCCGGAACCCGCCTGGCCGAGATTCTGCGGTTCAGCGAAATCACGGTCAACAGCGGCCACCACCAGGCCGTGAAAGACCTCGCCCCGCCCCTGGCCGTCAGCGCCAGCGCGGACGATGGCCTCACCGAAGCCGTGGAGCACCGCACGGCCAATTTCGCCCTGGGCGTGCAGTGGCACCCGGAAGGCCAGTTCGTGGCCGACCACAGCCGGGCCCTCTTCGCCGCCTTCGTCAAAGCCGCCGCCGAATTGTAATTCCATGCCGAAGCCGACGCCATGACGTTTCCATCACCAACCGCCGCGCCGCCGCCGACCGAAACCGGCTCCGTGCTGTTTTTCCAGCTCAAACACATCGGCGATTTTCTCATGACCCTGCCCGCCCTGGGCCTGTGGCGGCAAACCCGCCCCCATGACCGCCTGGGCCTGGCGGCGGCCCCCGCCGTGGCCGAACTGGCCCGCCGCCACCCCTGGGTGGACGAGGTCTATATAGTAGACCGGGCCAAAAGCTGGCGTGAAAATTTCCGCCTGGCCCGCGCTATTGCCCGCGAACAATACGGCCAGGCCCTGATTTTCGATGGGCAGACCCGCTCCATCGTCACCGCCGCCCTGGCCGGGATTCCGCAGCGCCTGGGCGCGTCCGGCCTCTATGCTCTGGGCCAGGCCTCCCCCCTTTTCACCCGCGATATCGACCTGGGCCGCGACCTGCGGCTGGCCAGCCAGGCCTGGCGCTCCCAAAAAATGGCCGCCCTGGCCCTGGGCCGCGAACCCGGTCCGCCCCTGCGCCCCATCGCCCCAACGCTGGCCCCCGAACATTACGCCCAGGCCGACCGCCTGATAGCGGAACTGGAGGGCGACGGCCCCGTAATCGGCCTGACCCTGGCCGGCCGCCAGCCCGAAAAGTCCTGGCCCTTGGCCTCTTTCGCCGAGTTGGCCCGCCGCCTGTTTACAGAAAAACGCGCCCGCCTGTTCGTCACCGGCGGCCCGGCGGAAAGCGCGGCCGCACAAGCCCTGGCCCAGGCCGCCCGTGTGCCGGTGGCTGATTTCTGCGGCCGCACCGACCTGATGGCCGTCATCGCCCTGGCCGAGCGGAGCCGCCTGTTCATCACCATCGACACCGGCACCTCCCACCTGGCGGCCCTCACCGAAACGCCCCTCATCAGCCTTTTCATCTGGACGAGCCCCGCCCAGTGGCCCCCCCCAAGCCCCCACGCCCGCCTCCTGTGCTACGACTGGGCCCTCAAACGCTTCGGCCTCCGCCCCGGCGAAGGCTCCTGGAAATCCGCCCCCATCATCACCCCGGACATAGTTTTTGACGAAGCCGCCGCAATCCTTGAGCATCAACGACGGGCTTGACAAAATATCCGCAGCGGGTACAGTGTTGGTATCCGCAAGAATGCGCAGGGGTACGGCAATGGAAAAAACACATGACCGCGTTCCGGCGGCAATAGTACAATGGATACCGTCCATCGCCGCCCTTTTCACCATTGTCATGCCCTGTATTTTTTATGAACTGGCTGACTTTGTTGATAATTACCGACCCGCTTTTGGTTACTGCACCCCGCCATGGGTGGAGGCGCTCTATAAAGCCCTGCGCTTTGCCGTTCCCGCCTCGCCTGCCTTGGGGATGCTTTTAACCCTTTTCTCTCTATTTTTTGAAAAAAAGCATCTAGGGCCGGGAGGAAAATTCCTGGCTATATTTGTCTTCTTGTGTTCCATAGTTAGTTTTTTCTGGTTCTTGTATGTCGTCTCATAATTTGCCCATAGAAATAGTGACAAGAAAGGCGCAGGGGTGCGGCCACATGAAAACAAGCGATCGCGTTCCAACAACAAAATGGAAAATACTGCCCTATATTGCCGCTCTTTTCACCTTTGTCATGCCTTTTATTTTTTGTGAAGTCGGCCAGTATTACCGGCCCAGTTTTTACAACACCACGCCGTTTTTGGAAGCGCTCTACAGCACCCTTATGTATGCCGCTCCCGCCTCGCCTGTCCTGGGGATGCTTTTGGCCCTTTTCGCTTTGTATTTGGGAAAAGAGGGCATTGGGCAACCTGGAAAACTTGTAGATATGATTGTCTTCTTTCTTCCCCTCGCTTGTTTTGTCATGCTGTTATTGGCCTTCTGGTCGCATAATTGGTCAATTGGGTAAAAACGGGCTTTGTGGCCGCATAACAAAACCCTTTCCCGTCACTGGTGATAACCCCGCCGTCATTCCGGCTAAGGCCGGAATCCATGCCTTTCCCGTGCCGCCGACAAACCCACAACCGCGCCATGGCCCTATCGCAACGCCACTTGTTTGAGCCGTCCAGGCGAGTTGTGGCGTTGCTACACGGTCGTATCGGCTTGCTAACCGCGCCTCTTCCCCCGCCGCAAGCGCGGCGCCACTTGTCTGAGCCGTTCAGGCGAGTTGTGGCGCCGCTGCACGGTCATCCCATATTTGCTAGCCGACACGCAGATCCAGGGGCGCGCAGCCCCTGGCGCGCGGAGATTCTTAAGAGGGGCTCGCGTTAGCCCCTCTTAAGCGGGGTTTGGGGCAGAGCCCCATACTAATCCAGAATCTTCGCCGCGAAGCCGCGCCTCCCGCAAATATTGTGTCAATATTTATAGAATAATGTTATATTAATAGGCCATGACTCGGGCCTCATGCACTTGAAGCCGACCACGCCCGGAAAATAACGATTGCTACGACACTGGCCCCGCCGAGGGCCCGGAGGACTCATATGTCTGAAATTAAACGCAGGAACAAAGGCGACGACGCCCACAACGACGAGGGCGGGCAGGTGCCGAGGCGGCAGACCAGGGTGACGCTGACCAA
>JAITVE010000020.1 GCA_031285975.1 Candidatus Adiutrix sp.
CCCCGGCCGGGGCCGTCATCTTCTGCGGCTTCCCCCGCGCCATGGGCAGCGCCGGTTTCACCGCCCGCTGCATCGCCGTCTGCCCCAAGTATTGATACGCCGACAGGACACCCCGTACCGTGATTTGGCCAAAGCGCCAAATCACAAAAACTTTATCGTCCGGGAAATAACAGCTTTGCCGGAGCGACTGTTTGCAGGAGAGTACCATGAGTAAAAAAGCGTGTTTTGTCTGGTGCCTGGCCCTGGGCCTTTTGGACGGGATTTATTGCGTTTTGTGTTCGCACCTGCCGCATATTCAAAACTATATGTGGATTGGCTTCATTTCTCTGCCGATTTATTTCTGCGGCGGGGCCAAGCTGGCGGAAATGCCGCGCTACCTCTGCTGCTCTGCCTGCGGCGTTTTGTGGGGCGCGTTAACCCTGGTGGCCCTGGGCCTGGGGCTCTTCAGCGGCGACCTGAACATGGCCATCTGCGTTACGGTGATTGTGACCCTGTGCTGCTTTTTCCATTTGGGGATAGGCACCGAGGATAAATTCGGCGGCCTGTTCAGCAACTGCCCGATGGTCTTCGGCGGCTTCGCGGCCATTTTCTCGCAGGGCAACGGCGAACTGATCTGGGTGATCATCACCCTGTGGCTGGGCATCGTCCTCGGCTGGATCATGGGCGCGGCGGCCGCCCCCATTGCGAAAATGATTGACCAGCCCGCGAAATAAACCCGCAGAAGCGAGGAAGCCAATGCTTCCGCTCAGAAAGAAAACCAGCGTTCCCAAGGGTTCGCTGGTTTTTCGCTTTGATTTGAGCGGAACTGCCCCGCTTACAAATCGCCGAAAAGCTCGGGCAGCAATTCCTGAAAGCGGGCGAGGAGCAGGTGCATGATCTCGCGCATCTGGGGGTGGGAGGCGGGGGAGCAGCGAAGGGTGAAGACATGCCGCCATTCGCGGAGGTTGGCGGTCATGACGATTTCCGTTTTCAGGCTGTTGGGGAGCACGGTGCGGGCCTCCTGGGCCGTGGCTCCGGCGGCGGTGAGGGCCAGGTAGGCGGCCTCGGCTGCCTCCATTGATTTCAGCCAGAGATTGTATTTTTCCGAGCCTTCCTCAAAGAAGAGCGGTTTGATGACCACCAGGCCCCGGCCCTCCGGCCCCCGGCCATAGTTGACATAGCGGGTGCTCTCCTGGCTGAAGGAGGCCAGGCGGTGGCGCACCAGTTCATGGGTCACGCCCCGGTCGCAGACCAGGCGCACGGAAATGCTTTCGTGCTCAATCACCGAGTGGTGCCCGCTTTTGATGATGGTGCGGACAAAGGCGGCGGCGGAATCCGGGGTGATGCGGGCTTCGGAGCGGTAGCAGGTGCGTCCGGCCCGTTCCAGGCGGGCCAGTATTTCCTGGGGCTCCAGGGGCGTGAGGATTTCAAAACTCGGGGATACTATTTTCATACACACTCTTTTACGGTGGCGTCAACCAGGTAGTCGCCGGGAATATCGCGCAGCCAATGGCCGCCGGATTCCCGGTAAATTTTTTCGCCTAAACTCTCGAACAAATCCCACACGCCGGGGGCCTGGCTCACGGGGGCGCTCTCCCCGGCCAGCCGCTGGGTAATCATATTGAAATCGCCCAGGCTGGAGGCGTTGAGGTAGAGATAGGCCACGTGGAAGCAAAAAATCTTCAGGCCCGGCGCGTCCCAGTTGGGCATGGCCAGGCGGTCGAGGGGCAGCTTCCGGGCCAGGTGCAAATGGTCGCTTGACCACACCGGCCAGCGTTTCAGGCGGCCGTTTTTAAAGCCCCGCAGCCCCGGGTGAAAAGGCATAATCATGGAACTGTCATGCACGAAACCGTGCCCGGCCATGAGGCGGGACAAATCCGAATGCCAGTAAAAGCGGTGGGTGCGGATAGCCTCAGCCTCGGGGAAGGTTTTGCGGTAATCGGCCAGGATGCGGCCCTCGGCCTCGGCCACCGCCGCGTCGTGCTCCGGGCGGGCCATGGCCAGGGGGCCGTGGGGCATGGGCGGAACCTGGCGGCGGGACAGGTCGGGGTGGCAGCCGGTTTCCAGCAGCGGCCAAGGCTCCACCGGGCTGGGGGTGCTAAAAAACACCGTGGTCTTCACGCCCAGCTTTTTCACCTTTTCCAACACCACTTGTGTGGCTTCGTCCGGGGCCCAGTCCGTGTCGATGGTCAACAATATCATGACGGTTTGTTCGCCTTACCCCAGAGGGGCTTTACGCCGACAGGCTGCGGTGACAGACACACAATTCGGCCGAGTTTGAACATTATTGCGCGCTCGCTTTGATAATCGCGGATTTTTTCTTGCGGCGTGCGCTGCGGCTGATTCTGAGCCGGGCCACGCGGGCCAGTTCCTGATCCAGGAGGTTAAAAACCGTGCGCAGGATGCGGGCCACGCGGGCGGAGGTTTCCTTCAAGCGGCCGCTGCGCTCGTCCATATACAGTTCGCGGGACAGGGACAGGCTCATGGAGCGCACCCTGGGGCGCCCGGCCAGGGCGGGGGGCAGGCAGTCGCCGCCGCCGTGGGGCCAGTTCAGTTCCGGCCACCAGCGGAAGGCCCGGAAGGTGTTGCCCGCCAGGTTGGCCAAGCCTTCCGGGGTGAGCCCGGCTGTGGAACCCACCGCCACCTGGGGCCGGGGGTATTGATGATTCGCCTCGAATTTCAAGGGATTGGAGCCGTGGGAGCGCAGGGTCAGGATGAGGACGAGGGGCGAATCCTCGAAAAGCCGCACGGCGGCTTCCTCAATCTGCTGGTAAAAGGGCAGCACTGTGCGGCCGAAAATCAGTT
>JAITVE010000029.1 GCA_031285975.1 Candidatus Adiutrix sp.
CTTTGGGCGCGGCCAGGCGCTGGCCGATATCGGCCAGTTGTTCGCCGACCCACTCGGTCTGGGCGGGGAAATCCCGCTCCATCTGCGCCAGATAATCCACCGCGTCCACCAGGCGGCCGAGGCGGAGGCTATTGTCCACCAAGCCGCGCAGGCGGGTTAAGCGTTTTTCCGGGCTCTGCTCCTCAAGCTCCCGCCACATGTCGCGGGCCTCGTCGAAGCGGCCCAGCTTTTCATAGGCCTGGGCCACTTCCCGCTGCACCAGGGGCCGGTCGGTTTCAGAGAGGTAGGAGGAATTGTCGGCGTACAAATCGGTGAGGCCCTGCCAGTCGCCCAACTCCTTGCGCATCATCACGTCGCGCACCAGGGCCTGGTTCAGGGCGGGGAGGACTTCGGGGAGCAGGGTGCTTTTGGGGCTGTTGATTTCAATATCGCGCAGCCATTTGACGGCTTCCGAGTTCGCGCCCTCCTCGGCCAGGGCGGTGCCGATTTTCAACTGGGCCAGCTGGCTCAGGGGCGTGGCCGTTCCGGCTTCCTGCACAATGGTTTTGTACATTTCCACCGTGGCCTGGCGGGAGCCCAGTTCCAGCGCGTCGAACACTTTTTCCTGGGTGAAAAAACTGTGCAGGGCCCCCATGTCGGCCAGGCGCACCTGGCTGATGAGCCCGCCGTCGCCCGCCGGATAGCGGCGCTTGGCCACGCCGTAGATGGCCATAGCCTCGCGGTCGCGGCCCTCTTTGCGGTAATCGTCGCCGATGCGGGCCATCATCACATCGGCCTTGGGGTGGTTGGGCATGAGGTTGACGGCGTGCATGAGGAAGAGGCGCGAAAGGTCGGGCCGGTTGAGGTAGTGGTAGCCCTCACCGGCGGCATAGAGCATCTCGGGGAAGGTTTGGTAGAGCGAGGGGGCCAGGCGCAGGGCTTCGCGGAAAATTTCGTTGGCCTGGCTGAAAAAACCCTGGTAGAAATCGGCCAAGCCCACGCGGGCATAGGCTTCCAGCCCCAGGCGGTCGGCCACGCCCTCTTTGACGATGGGGTCGAGCACGGCCCGCGCCTCGTCAATGAGGCCTAAACCCATCAAAAGGTCGGCGGCCCGGAGCACCGCCAACTGGGGGTAGACGTAGTCCGTGTGCAGGGCTTCGTCAGTGAGGATTTTGAATTTGGCGGCGGCCTCGTTGTTCTGCCCGGCCAGGCGGTCGGCCTCGGCCAGCATGAATTTGGCGCGGACGGCCAGGGTGCTTTGCGGCCAGTTTTCCAAGGCCCCCTTCCACTGCTCGGTGGCCGCGGCATAGGTGTCGGCGGGCGGGCCGGAGAAGAAATCCAACTCGGCCATGAGGTAGCTCACCGGCTCGGCCGAGGCGTGGGTGGGGAATTTTTCCAGATACAAACGGCCGTCGGCGCGGGCCCCTTCCACATTCCCGGTCTGCAACTGGCTCAGGAAACGCTGGTACAAATTTTCCGGGGATTTGTCGCCGGGCTGGGGCGGGGTCACGGCGGCCAGTTGCGCGGCCACTTCGTCCAGGCCGGGCACCAGGAGAGGCGGGGGAGTATCGTCCCCGGCCGCCGTGCCGCCGGGCCCGGAAGCGGCGGCTTTAAAATCCAGAACGCAGGAATATTTGTCGCGGCTAAGGAAGTGGCGCAGTTCGTAGCGCAGGGCGGACAGGCTGACGGTGGCCGTCAGCCGCCCGTTCGCGGTTTTGAACTCCACCGAGCGCACCAAATCGTGGGGCGGCAGTTCCGCTTCCAGGGCCGCGCCCGCCGGGCCGAAATCCACCACCAGCCGGTCGGCGTCATCGCGCCGCACGGCGTAGCTTTCCAAGGGCTCTTTAAAGGTGAAGGCCAGGCGGGTATAGTCCGGCCCGTCGCCCACCGCCGTGCGAAGCAGGGTGTTGGGCGCAGCGGCCGCAAGGGCCGGAAAAAGCGCGCACAACACCGTCAACCATACAATGGTCGTCAGGCAAAATCGTTTATGGCCGGACGTGCGGTTGATAATCGGCTCCTCACACGGGAATAGCTTCCCGGACAATGCTCACCAAAGGGGCGAGACTGGCGGACTTGCCTCCTCACCTTATATCGGCTTTTCAGCCGCTTTTCTTTAGAGCATTTTGCAATGTACCTGCCTTTAGTAATTGCAAAATACGTAAACATCCGGGCGCTTTTCCTTTCATGCAGACTACCTTGCAATAGAAAAGCGCTCTAACCCTCGCGCCGCTCAGCCTTCTTCGGAAGTCAGCCCCTTTTTACGCATTTTTTCCACCAGCGTGGTGCGGTTGAGGCCCAGAAGCTTGGCGGCCTTGTTCTTCACCCCCCCGGCGGCTTCCAAAGCGCCCCGGATAAGCCGATCCTCATAGGCCGAAATCAGGGCGTTGAAATCCAGCCCGTCTTCGGGGAACGTCCACGCATCATCCTCCGGCGCAGCTATCGCCATGGCCTGGGGCAGCCCGGCGGAGGGTTCCGCAGGGGCGGGATTTTCCGCGACCAGGGGGGCCGCGACCAGCGCAATCGGCGCGGCCTGCGTTTCCGGCGCGGGGGCCGCTTCGGCCATCGTGGCAATATCTGGCGGAGTCAAGCCTTCGGTGGCCTCCATCAGCTTGACGGGCAGGTCTTCCTCGGTCAGCACGGTTTCGTCGGCCAGGGTGACCATGCGCTCAATGAGGTTTTCCAGTTCCCGCACGTTGCCCGGCCAGCCGTAGGACAACAGCCGGTTCAGCGCGGCCTGCTCCACCCCCGTGCACTCGCTGCCCCGGCTCTCCCGAAAGCGTTGCAGGAAATGGGCGATGAGAATGGGGATGTCGTC
>JAITVE010000031.1 GCA_031285975.1 Candidatus Adiutrix sp.
CCCCGGCCGGCGCGGGGGTGACGGGGGGGGTGGTTGGTTGGGGGCCGGGGGGGGGGGGAGGGGGGGGGGGATGCACGCCCCATCACTGCCCCCACCGCCGTCACTGCATGTCAAGGCTGCCTCACGCCTTCCGGCCCGTGAGCTGAATCAGGTTGAAATACTTCCAGCCCCCGGCTTCCATCATGGCGATATCGCTCTTCACAGGCTCGGGGTAGGCGGTGGATTGCAGCCAGTCTTCCCAGGACTGTTTGAAGCAGTCCATCTCCCGGCACTCCGTCAGGTTCAGGCCGGGTTCTTTTGTCCACAGCGCCTGCCACCAACCCAGGGAATAAAAATGCCACTCCGGTATCCAGATGCTCTTGAGTTCCGGCGGCACGTTATCGGCGGAATAGTCCCCCGTGAAACCCGGCACGGACACGGCCATCAGGCCGCCCGGCTTCAAGAGCGGCAGGAGTTTAGGGAGCATAGCGTCATTGTCGCCGAAATATTGGTAGGCGTCCACGCTCACAATGGCGTCAAAGTATTCGCGGGCAAAGGGGACGTCCTTGGTCATGTCCACGGAGAGGGGAATGATTTTGCCGTCCAGCCCCAGGCGGGCGAAGCGGGCCGCGTTGTCGGCGGGGTCAATCCACAGGTCGGGCGCGAAGACGGTCACCCCAAATTTTTCCGCCAGCAGAATGGAGGAAATCCCCATGCCGCAGCCCAGGTCCAAGACGCGCATCCCCGCTTTCAGGGGCAGGCTGGCGGTCAATTCCTCCATTGTGCGCATGGCGTTGGGGCCCATCATGGTTTCGAGCAGAAAGGTCTGGTCGTAATGGTCGGTAAATGGCGTTTTCATGGTTCTACTCCTTGTATAGTTGGGCACAATGTAGCACAAGCAGTCGTGGTTGGGGCAAAAATTATCGGCGGCTGGAATTTCCCGTAAATTCAGGTGATTGACAGGCGGCTGCGGTTGATATAACATGGAAGTTTCATGCGATTACCTGACGGCGCGCCGCGCTTTTTGGAGGAAGAATGGCCAGTTTGCTCGATAAAATTTGGGAAGCCCACGTTGTGGACCGGGCCCCCGGCGAGCCGGATTTGTTGTATATCGACCGGCACCTGATTCATGAAGTCACTTCGCCCCAAGCCTTTGAAGGGCTGCGGGCCGCAAGGCGCGGCTTGCGCCGGGCCGATTTGACCTTTGGGGTCATCGACCACTCCATCCCCACTGACGACCGCAGCCGCCCCCTGAAAGACGAGGTGGCCGAGGCCCAGTTGGCGGCCCTGGAGAAGAACCAGGCCGAGTTCGGCGTAAAAATATTTTTCGGGGCCGACGACCCGCGCCAGGGGGTCATCCACGTGACCATGGCCGAGCAAGGCCTGATTTTGCCGGGCAACACCGTCGTCTGCGGCGACAGCCACACGGCCACCCACGGGGCCTTCGGCGCGGTGGCCTTCGGCATCGGCACCAGCGAGGTGGAGCACGTTATGGCCACCCAGACCCTCTACCAGGCCAGGCCCAGGGAAATGGGCGTGGAAGTGCGGGGCCGCCTGGCCCCCGGCGTTTCGGCCAAAGATTTGATTCTGCACATCATCAGCCTGATGGGCGTCTCCGGCGGCACCGGCTACGCGCTGGAATATTTCGGCGAGGCGGTGCGGGCGCTTTCCATGGAAAGCCGCCTGACGCTCTCCAACATGGCCATTGAGTGCGGCGCGAAGATGGGGCTCATCGCCCCGGACGAAACCACTATCGCCTACCTCCGGGGCCGCCCCCACGCCCCCCAGGGCGCGGATTTCGACCAGGCCGCCGAATATTGGCGCACTCTGTTCACCGACCCCGGCCACAAATTCGACCGCCTTTTGACCGTGGACGCGGGCGCGGTGGTGCCCCGCGTCACCTGGGGCACCAACCCTTCCCAGAGCGTGCCCCTGAGCGATAAAGTGCCCGCGCCCTTTGACTTTGAACACCCCGACGACCGCCTGGCCGCCGAAAAAGCCCTCAACTACCAAAACCTGGAGCCCGGCACCCGCATACACGACATCCCGGTGGACTACGTGTTTATCGGCTCCTGCACCAATGGCCGCATTGAGGACTTGCGCGAGGCCGCAGCTGTGCTCAAGGGCCGCAAAGCGGCCAGCGGGGTGACGGTGCTGGTGGTGCCCGGCTCCGGCCTGGTGAAGGCCCAGGCCGAAAAGGAAGGCTTGGCCGCCATCTTCAAAGAAGCCGGCTGCCAGTGGCGCGACGCGGGCTGCTCCATGTGCCTGGGCATGAACCCCGACCTGGTGCCGCCGGGGCGGCGCTGCGCCAGCACCTCCAACCGCAATTTCGAGGGCCGCCAGGGGCGCGATTCCCGCACCCACCTGGTGAGCCCGGCTGTGGCCGCCGCCTCCGCCGTCCGGGGCCGTTTAACCGACCCCCGCGACTTGAAATAATTTCTGCGAGCGCGCCGACGAATGCGCACTTGAAGTCGCCTTATATATATAGTATTATATACGCGGCGGTCGAGCCTGAATGACCGCCGCTCCCCAGGGTTAACACGATGGAAAAATTTACGACGCTGACCACCGTGGCCGCTGTTCTCGACCGGCCCAATGTGGATACCGACCTGATAATTCCCAAGCAGTTTCTCAAGAGCATCAGCCGCTCCGGCTTTGGCCGCTTTGTTTTCAACGACCTGCGCTTTCGGCCGGACGGCTCGCCCGACCCGGATTGCCCGTTGAACCTGCCCCGCTACCGGGGAGCGGGAGCGCTGGTCAGCCGGGAAAATTTCGGCTGCGGCTCCAGCCGGGAGCACGCGGCCTGGGCCCTCTTGGATTACGGCTTCAAGGCCGTCATCTGCCCCTCCTTCGGCGATATATTTAAGAGCAACAGTTTTAAGAACGGCCTCCTGCTGATTGAACTGTCCCAGAAAGAGATTGACCGGCTTATCCGCCTCATTGAGGACACGCCGGGCTATCAACTGAGCATCGATCTCCCGGCCCAGAGCGTGACCGGCCCGGCGGGCTTTTCCGCTACCTTTGAAATCGACCCCTTCCGCAAGGAACTCTTGCTCAACGGCTGGGACGACATCAGCCTGACCATGAAAAAAGAAGATAAAATCACCGCCTATGAGCGAACCCACGCCCGCCCCTGGCAGGCGGCCGCCAGCGCGGTAAACTGACCGACGGCCTGACGCCGTTGCTCCTGACCGGCAACGGATTTTTATAACTCTGCAACACACCTTAACGCTCGCGCCCGAAACAGCGCGACGCTTCTTGGAGGATTTTCCATGTCTCAAGAAAACCTGAATCCGTTGCTCAACGCGCAAAGGCAGATTAAAGTCGCTTGCGACAAGCTGGGGACGGAACCCGCAGTGTACGAAATATTGAAACAGCCTGAAAAAGTGCTGGAAGTCTCCATCCCCGTGAGAATGGACGACGGCACCATCAAGGTCTTCACCGGCTACCGCAGCCACCACAACAGCGCTGTGGGCCCGCTGAAGGGCGGGATCCGCTTCCACCCCGCCGTGGATCTGGACGAAGTCAAGGCCCTCTCCATCTGGATGACCTTCAAATGCGCGGTCACCGGCATCCCCTACGGCGGCGGCAAGGGCGGCGTCACCGTTGACCCGTCGAAACTGTCCCAGGGCGAGTTGGAGCGCCTGTCCCGCGGCTACATCCAGGGCATCCACAAACTCATTGGCGAGCAGATTGACGTGCCCGCGCCGGACGTGAACACCAACCCCCAGATCATGGCCTGGATGACCGACGAATACTGCAAGCTCGTCGGCCACAGCGCCTTGGGCGTCATCACCGGCAAGCCCGTTGAGTTCGGCGGTTCCAAGGGCCGTTTCGCGGCCACCGGCCTGGGCATCGCCTTCTCGGCCCGCGAAGCGGCCAAGAAGCTGGGCATGGACATGAAAAAAATGTCCGTGGCCGTGCAGGGCTTCGGCAACGTCGGCAGCTTCACCGCCCTGTGCTGCCAGCAGCTGGGCGCGAAAGTGGTCTCCGTGGCTGAATGGGACGTCATCCTCTACAACGAGGCCGGTCTCGACATCCCCGCCATGCAGGAATACATGAAGAAGAACCGCTCCATCAAGGGCTTCTCCGGCGCGAAAGAAATCAGCGCCGACGAGTTCTGGAGCCTGAAGGTGGACGCTCTGCTCCCCTGCGCCATGGAAAACGCCATCACCGCCGAAGTGGCGGAGAAAATCAACACCAAGCTGGTGGTTGAAGGCGCCAACGGCCCCACCACCGCCGAAGGCGATGAAGTCATGAACAAAAAGGGCATCACCGTGGTGCCCGACATTCTGGCCAACGCCGGCGGCGTGACTGTTTCCTACTTCGAGTGGGTGCAGAACCTTTACGGCTATTACTGGACGGAAGAGGAAGTGGCCCAGAAAGAAGAGCAGGCCATGGTGGACGCCTTCCTGGCTATCTACGACGTCAAGGAAGAGTACAAGGTCTCCATGAGAACGGCAGCCTACATGCGCTCCATCAAAAAAGTGGCCGCCGCCATGAAGGTTCGCGGCTGGTATTAATCCTTGAGGAGCTTCGCTCCCGGGCTGGTTGACAAGCCGGGGCCGCTGTAGAGCGGCCCCGGCTTTATTGTTAGGGACGGTTTTTATAGAAAATTCTCCTGAAGATACGGAAGAATAAAGAAAATACTGTTAAATAGAAGACGAATGTGATATAAATAAAATACTGTTTCATGCTGTTTCGGGTCGGTATTTCAACAATAATATCAGTCAATTGATGTTGATTTGGGGCCGAGTTCTCTTTTTTTCTCCGGCGCCCGAATGACGGTTATATCTTCGCCTCTACCGCCGCAGTTCCATTGCGGCGCACATTACCAGCCATCGCGTGGCAAAAAACCGGGGGAAAACAATGGCAGCATCTAAACTCGTGTACTTGTTTGGCGGCAAAAAGACCGACGGCAACAGCTCCATGAAAAACCTGTTGGGCGGCAAAGGCGCCAACCTGGCCGAAATGGCCCGCATCGGCCTGCCGGTGCCCGCCGGCTTCACCATCACCACCGAAGTCTGCACGGCCTATTACCAGAACAACGCCAAATACCCGGCGGCCCTGAAAAAAGAAGTCGAGGCCGCCCTGGGACACATAGAAAAAACCATGGGCGCGGTCTTCGGCGACGCCGCCAACCCCCTGTTGGTCTCCTGCCGCTCCGGGGCCCGGGCCTCCATGCCCGGCATGATGGACACCGTGCTGAACATCGGCCTCAACGACCGCACGGTTGAGGGCCTGATCGCCAAAACCGGCAACCCCCGCTTCGCCTACGATTCCTACCGCCGCTTCGTGGCCATGTACGGCGATGTGGTGATGGGCGTGAAGGCTGCTTCGGAACTGGCCGAAGACCCCTTTGACGAAATCATCGGCCACCTGAAAGAAAAAAAGCATTACAAGTCCGACACCGACATGACTGCCGAGGACTTGAAGTGGCTGGTGGCCGAGTTCAAGGCCCTTATCAAAAAATCGCTGGGCGTGCCCTTCCCCGAAGACCCCCGCGACCAGATGTGGGGAGCCATCGGCGCGGTTTTTTCCTCGTGGATGATTCCTCGCGCCGTGTCCTACCGCCGCATTCACGACCTGCCGGACGCCTGGGGCACGGCGGTCAACGTTCAGGCCATGGTCTTCGGCAACATGGGCGACAACTCGGCCACCGGCGTGGCCTTCTCCCGCGACCCCTCCACGGGCGAGAACTATTTTTACGGCGAATACCTCATTAACGCCCAGGGCGAAGACGTGGTGGCGGGCATCCGCACCCCCAACCCCATCAACCGCTCCAAACCCCTGCCGGAAGGCGCGAAAAGCACCCTGGCCGACGACATGCCCAAGGTCTACAAAGAGCTTGACCAGGTGCGCCTGACCCTGGAAAAGCACTACAAAGATATGCAGGACATTGAGTTCACCATCCAGGAAGGCAAGCTCTGGATGCTCCAGTGCCGCAACGGCAAGCGCACGGCCCAGGCGGCGGTGAAAATCGCCGTGGATTTGGTGAAGGAAAAACTCATCGACGAAGCCACGGCCATCAGCCGCGTCGAGCCGGAACAGCTGACCCAATTGCTGCTCCCGTCCTTTGACCCCAAGGCCAAACGCCAGGTCATCGCCACGGGCCTCCCGGCCTCGCCGGGGGCGGCGGTGGGCCAGGCCGTCTTCACCGCTTCCGACGCGGTGGCCTGGGCCGAGGCGGGGAAACCCGTCATCCTGGTGCGCCTGGAAACCAGCCCCGAAGACATTAACGGCATGTTCCGCGCCCAGGGCATTCTCACCGCCCGCGGCGGCATGACCAGCCACGCGGCCGTGGTGGCCCGCGGCATGGGCCGCACCTGTGTGGCCGGGGCCAACGACATCACCGTCAGCTATGAAAAGAAACGCTTCGTCACCAAAGGCGGGGCCATCATCAACGAAGGCGACTGGATATCCCTGGACGGCAGCCGGGGCGAGATCATCAAGGGCCAGCTGCCCACCATCGCCGCCGGGCTGACGGGCGAATTCGCCACTCTGATGAAATGGGTCAACGCCTACAAAAAAATCGGCGTGCGCACCAATGCCGACACCCCGCGCGATTCCCGCGTGGCCCGCGACCTCGGCGCTGAGGGCATCGGCCTGTGCCGCACCGAGCATATGTTCTTTGAAGGCGACCGCATCACCAGTATGCGCGAGATGATCCTGGCCGCCGACGCCGCCGGGCGGCAGAAGGCGCTGGACAAGCTCCTGCCCATGCAGCGGCGGGATTTTTACGAAATCTTCAAAGTCATGGACGGCCTGCCCGTGACCATCCGCACCCTGGATCCGCCGCTCCACGAGTTCCTGCCCCACACCGACGCGGAAATCGCGGAAGTGGCCAAAGACATCCACGCGAACCCGGCGGACATCAAGGCCAAAATTGAGGAACTGAAAGAGCAGAACCCCATGCTGGGCCATCGCGGCTGCCGCCTGGGCATCGTCTTCCCCGAAATCACGGCCATGCAGGCCCGGGCCATTTTCGAAGCGGCAGTCCAGGCCGGTAAGGAAAAGGTGAAAGTGCTGCCGGAAATCATGATTCCCCTGGTGGGCCACGAAAAGGAATTCAGGCTCCAGAAGGAAGTGGTTGACCGCGTGGCCCAGGAGGTTTCGAGCGAAACCAAGACGCGCCTGAAATATATGGTGGGCACCATGATTGAACTGCCCCGCGCCTGCCTGTCGGCAGACCGCATCGTGCAGGCGGGGGCCGAGTTCTTCTCCTTCGGCACCAACGACTTGACCCAGACCACCTTTGGCCTCAGCCGCGACGACGCGGGCAAGTTCCTGCCCAGCTACCTTGAGGAAGGCATTTGGGAAAAAGACCCCTTCGTGACCATTGACGTGCCCGGCGTGGGTTTCCTGGTGGAAACCGGCATCGCCAAAGGCCGTTTGGCGGCGGCGAATTTGAAGATAGGCATCTGCGGTGAGCACGGCGGCGACCCGGCCACGGTGCAGTATTGCTGCCGCGCGGGCATGAACTATGTCTCCTGCTCGCCCTTCCGCGTGCCCCTGGCCCGCCTGGCCGCCGCCCAGCAAGCTATAGCCGAGGCCCAGGCCAAAAAAGCCCCGGCCAAAGCCGCAGCGAAACCCGCTGCCAAAGCCAAAGCGGCCACAAAAGCAGCCGCCAAGCCGACGGCTAAGAAAGCCGCCGCCAAGGCCCCGGCTAAACCGGTCGCCAAAGCAGCCGCGAAACCCGTCGCCAAAGCCGCCACTAAACCGACGGCCAAAAAGGCGGTAGCAACGAAACCGGCCGCCAAGGCAACCGCCAAACCAGCGGCCAAGCCCGCCGCCAAAAAAGCCGCCGCGCCCAAGCCCACGGCCAAAAAGCCCGCCGCCAAAGCCCCGGCCAAACCGGCAGCCAAGAAAGAACCGGCCAAAAAACCAGCGGCTAAACCCGCCGCCAAGAAACCGGCCAGCAAGAAATAACGGCTCCCCTGAGCCGCCAAACACAAAACGATCCTTCCAGGAATTCTGGAAGGATCGTTTCTTTTGTGCCGACACCGGAAAGGCATGGGCCCCGACCTTCACCGGGGTGATGGTCTGGTGTATGCAGGGGTGATAATTACGGCTAATGCACCCAGTCTATGTCTGCGTCATCGTCATGCCGCCGCGCCACACCGCTTGTCTGGGTCATACAGCCGAGTTGCGGCGTCGCTACACGGTCATTAACTCTTGCTAACCGCGCCTCTTCCCCCGCCGCATCGCGGCGCCACTTGTCTGAGCCGTTCAGGCGAGTTGTGGCGCCGCTGCACGTCATCCCATATTTGCTAGCCGACACGCAGGTCCAGGGGCGCGCAGCCCCTGGCGCGCGGAGATTCTTAAGAGGGGCTCGCGTTAGCCCCTCTTAAGCGGGGCTTGGGGCAGAGCCCCATACCAACTCCAGAATCTTAGCCGCGAAGCCACCTAATTTCTTAAGTATTGATGACGAGATCAGCCACCACGTACACGGGAACGATGTTAAACATCAGGGAATCCAGGCGATCCCAGAACCCCCCGTGGCCGAGGAGGAGGGCGGAAGTGTCTTTAATGTCGATAGCCCGTTTGATGGCGGATTCGAAGAGGTCGCCCAAGGCCCCCCAGAAACCGAGGAAGAGCCCCAGGGCCATAAGCTGGTAGTATTTGGGCGACAGGAAGGAGGAGCAGAGCGCGGAGACGAGCACGGCAGCCGCCGCCCCGCCCAGAAGGCCCGAGACGGTTTTGTTGGGGCTGACTTTGGGGTAGAGCTTGGGGCCTTTGAGGCGGGTGCCGACGTAATAGGCCCCGGTGTCGGCGGCTATGGTCACGGCCAGCACATACATCAGCCAGAGCCCGCCGGAATCGACTTTTTTTAGCAGTAAGAAGAAGGAGAGCAGAAAGCTGATGTACAATTGCCCCAAAGCGAAGCGGGACAAGAGGTTCAGCAGCACCGGGCCGCTCTCGCGCTGGAGCGTCCGCATGGCATAGCCCGCCCCCAGGGCCAGGGCCAGCACCAAGCCGAAGGACTGCCCCGAGGGCCCCCAGAAATAGGCGCCGCCAGCCACGGCCAGCCAGCCGACCAGGCCCAGAATCATCAACCCCTTGCGGTCGGCGCCGAAAAGGTTGAGGCTGAATTCCCACCAGGTGGCCCCGCCCGCCAAAAGCATCAGCAGGAAAAACCAGAGGTAGTTTTCAGCCACCATGCTGAAAATTATGGGCGGCAGCAGGATGACGGCCACCAGCCAGCGGGTCACATGCCCGCTCCATTGTATTTTCTTTGGGTCAACGCTCATAAGTTTACCTCAATGCCCGCTAGAGCGCTTTTCTTTTTCAAGGTCATATGCGAAAAATGAGAAGCGCCCAGATGTTTGCGTATTTTGCAATTTACTAAAGGCAGGTAAATTGCAAAATGCTCTAGCCGTTGAAAATCAATCTCGTGGCCCAGGCCGAGACCTTTTCATTGTTGAGAAAGGCGAAGCCGCGCCCCTGGTATTCGGTGGCCGAGACCCGGCGGAGAACTTCCTGCCCCCAGTAGGTGCCGCTGCGGGACTGCCAGGGCGACATGATGGCGTCGTCCACGATGACGAAAAGGCCGAACACCGGCTCCGGGCCGCCCACTTCAGACTTCCACTCGGTGAAACTGCCCCCGGCGGGCATGGGCTGCACGTCGTAGCGGCTGGCAATGGTCTGGGTCTGCTCGGTGACGACGGTCAACTGGCCCTCAATGAGCCACAGGCCGGGCTCATGGGTGACGACGAGCTGGCCCTTCTGGGGGAAGGCCCGGTCATTGACGTCCCGGTACACGCCGGTGAGTTCCCAGAGGCCCGGCTGAAGCAGGTAGGTATGTTCAAGGTCATGGGGCATAATGGTTTCCTTTAAGTGAGTTCGCGGAACCAGGCGTCCAGTTCCTCCTGGGGCGGCTTGATGCTTTGGAGGCGGTTCCGCAACAGTTCGGAACGCGCGTGGGCCTCGTTCAGCCGCGTTTCGGGCAAAACCCCGGAGCGCAGGGCCGAGGCCAGGGCCCGGCGGCATTCGTCGATGTATTCGCGCTTGCGGCAGACCAGGGCCAGGTCGTGGCCGGCCTGGACGGCTTTCACCGCCGCCTCCCCGAGGGGGAAATTTTTGACCACGGCCCCCATTTCCAGGTCGTCGGTGAGGGCCGCGCCGGGGAAGGCCAGTTCGTTTTTCAACAAACCCACGATGTCTTCGGAAAAGGTGGCCGGGTGCTCCGAATCCAGGGCCGGGTAGAGGGCGTGGGTGGTCATGATTGCCAGGAGGTCGGCGGGGGGGGCGGCCAGTTCCAGGAAGGGCCGCATATCGACGTCCATCAGCCGCCCGGCTTCAGAGCGGATGGTGGGCAGTTCGTGGTGGGGATCCACCACCGCCGCGCCCAGGCCGGGGAAATGCTTGCCCGCGCCCAGAATCCCGGCCCGGTGGAAAATTTCCAGGCAGGCCCGGCCCAGGTCGGCCACGGTGGCGGGGTCGTCGCTGAAGGCCCGGTCGCCGAGGACGCCGGAGACCGGGGCGGAGACGTCCACCACCGGCGCGAAGTTGAAATTAAAGCCCGTGGAGACCAACTCGCGGGCCCCGCGTTCCACCAATTGCAGATAATCCGCCTCCGCCTGAGCCCGCCCGGCCGGGGGCAGGGGAGTGTAGGGCCGGGGCAGCCGCTGGACGCGCCCGCCTTCGTGGTCGATGGCGATGAAGAGTTCGCGGCCCAGTTCCGCCCTGGCCAGGGACTGCACGGCCTCGATCAGGGTGCGAAGCTGGCGGGGGCCCTCGGCGGGATAATTGCGCTTAAAGAAAATGAGCCCCGCCGGGCGCACGGCGGTCACCAGGGCTTCCACCTCGGGAAACTCCGTGCCCTCGAAGCCCACTATCAGCAGGCGGCCCACGGCTTCGGTCAGTTCATGGCTGGTATCTGTGGTCACTGTTTTTCAACCTTTGTAGGCGATACAAGAAGGCCTGGATACCAGCTTGCGCCGGTATGACGGAATGAGGCATCGGAAAATGCGCTTCGCTTTTTATCTATTATATACTAAAAGTGGGCCGCCCGTCAGCCTTTTTTACTTCATATACGGGAAAGGCTTGCGCCCAACCGGGGAAACCGTTTCCGTCACCCCAGCCCCTGCCGTCACCCCGGCGAAGGCCGGGGCCCATGCCTTTCTCTTCGCGCCGTGCTGCATCCCCCGTCAGACCCTCCACCGCGTCATTCCTGCGGAGGCAGGAATCCATTTCCAGGAGAGCAACTATTTTGCACCCCGCTATCTGCTTCATTCTTATCGTCCCACCGCTGCCCAGGGAGGAGAGAAGGAAGAAAAAGAAGACGGCAGCGGCTTGGTCGGCAAAATTATACCTCACTGGAAATGGATTCCGGCTTTCGCCGGAATGACGGGTGGGGGGAATGTCTCCCCGTTTTCCCATGTGGGCGTGACCACCCATTTTGGAGGGCGCGGAGGGCGGCAGGCAGCCCGTCGGCTACCCTTTGGATCAGTTCATGAATAACTTGTACATTCCCCTGGCTGCGTTGTTCTCATTTTGACCGCTAGAGCATTTTGCAATTTACCTGCCTTTAGTAAATTGCAAAATACGCAAACATCCGGGCGCTTTTCATTTTTTGCATATGACCTTGAAATAGAAAAGCGCTCTAACAATCCGGCCAAAACGAGAACGCCTTGCCAGGAAAACGTACAAATTACTCCTGAACTGATCCTTGGTATGTCTTGCGGTGCGCCTTGATTTTCTTCATCGCCCAGTCGTAGTGGCTGGCGGTGGCGGAAACGCAATAGCTGCCGAGGGTTGACGTGCCCGTCCAGGAAAAATGTTTTTTTGTGAAAAGCTCGTCGCCGGAAAATGAAGTGATGACCTCAATGGTTTTTTTGTGGCTGGCGAGGAGCATTTCTTTCGCCTCGGCGTAGGGGGTGGACTGGTGCTTTTCCCAAAAACCGACGTTCATTGCGCCATAGGTTTTCCAGTTGTAGGGGGCGGGGAGAAAGGGCTGCACCCCGCCGCTTTTGTTGGCGGCAATCCAGGTGAGCAGCAATTGGTGCCACTCGTATAAATGCACCAGCACGTCGCGCAGATTTTTGTCGCGCCCCCAATGGGCTTCTTGGCCCATTTCCGCGCCAAAGGCGAAAACGGCCTGCTGTTCTTTGTCCGGCATGGCTTCAAGCATCTGCCGCATTTTTTCAAACTGCGCTTCGGCCTCTTTGAGGAGGTCGGCTTTAGTGGCGGGCCTGGGCATGTCGTGCTCCTATTCTTCTTCCACAACCTCGGTGCCGGAGGGGACTTTGAAGTTGAACAGGGCCTCGTCCAGCGTGGGGTTATCCACGAATTCGAAAAAGTAAAAATCCGTGGTTTCCCCAGTCACGGATTCCAGCTTGAAGCCGGTCAGGGCAAAGTCAGGGCCGCACCACACGGTCAGCTTGTCCTCCCCGCCTTCGCTGACTTTGGGGAGCAGGGCCAGGCCATATTGCCCGGGGCGCGTGTCGTCGGCCGGGGCCGGGGAAACGTCGAAATCCGCCGTCAGGGAATTGATGCCGGACAGGAAGGACAAGAGCGGCCGCAACTGCCCGGCCACGTCCACATCCTGATACCTATAGACGATTTTTTCCGCCGGGATGTGCCACCAGATGGTTTTCCCGTCCGTGACCATGGCCTCGGGCTGCGGGGCCTTTTGATCCAAAAGCAGGCGGTCGGGCCGGGCCCAGTAGAGGGCGCCGGTGGCGTTTTGGGCCGAGCCGCCTTTGAAGAGCGGGTCGGTGGAGGGGGTGCGGGCCACCCGGTTATAGGCGGTCTTCAGGCTCGCCAACTGGCGGTAGCGCTCGGAGAGGCCCGCCAAAATTTTCTCCGGCGCGGGCGGGCTCTGGGCTGCGGCGACGCCCCCAACGGCGAACGCCAGGCAGAAAATCATCACCATGAAAAGCAGCGGACGACGGTGTGTTCTCATAACAATATCCTATAACTGAGTGATGGAAAAACCTTTGGCGGACAGGCGCGCCAGGATGCTGCGGCCGCCCGCCAGGTGCCCGGCCCCGACCACGATGAAGTGGGTTTTGCTCTGGCGGAGCAGGCCCTCAATGCGCGCGGCCATGGTATCGTTGCGGCGGAAGATGATGCGGTCGAGCAAAGGCCGCAACTCGGGATATTTGTCGTATTCCTGAAAAAAAACGGCGGCGAACTTGGCCACGTCGCCGCTGTTCCAGCTATCCAGAAAGGTTTGGATGGTCTGCGGCAAATCGCCAATTTCCAGGAGGGTGGAGCGGAGGAAAAGGTCGGCCTGGGCCGCGTCCATATCGGCCAGCATCCCCAACTGGTCGTCCAGCGTTTCCAGGGACAGAATCGGCAGCCCCCTGGAGCGGGCCAGCCCCAGGAAATATTTGTCCAGCCCGTATTGCGGCTCGAACCCGTGGGTATTCAAGACGTCCATCTGAATGCTCAGGGCGGCCATCCACGGAGTCAGATTATCCATATAGGCCTGATAATATCCGCTTTTTTCCAAAAGCGCCCGAGTCGCCGGAACCAGCCGCTCCGGCAGCGGCCGCAAATCGCTGGACAGGCCGTGGGTACTAATGAATCTATTGACAGCATCGGGCGGCAGCCCGTCCATGTCAATTTCCACCACCAGGGCCGCCGAATCGGCAAAAGCCTCCATAATCGGCTCTCGCAGCGGATACAGCCCCGGATGCGCCAGGTGAATGGAGCCCAGAATATAGGCCTCCCCCCCCTGCGGCCCGGTCACCCGCCACAAAAAATTCGCGGCCCACAGCGGCGCAGCCGACAGCCACACCGCCGTTGCCAGCACCGCCAAAAAAGCCACCCGCACCGCCGCGCGTCCCGGCCGAATTTTCATACGCTCCTCCATATACGTAAAGTACTCCATAGCGACGCTTCGGTCAACATTCTTCTTCAGGGCGATCGCTTGAAAGCTACGAGTCGGTAGCAATAGCCTGAAAGAGGAAGTCATCATTCCAGGCGAGTTTTTTGCGTTTGCATTTAAGGCTGGCTTTGTCATTGATACTGCGTGTAAGATTGAGAGCCATGTGGCGAACAGTGGCCATATTCGCGGGGCCGTGATCTGTGCGCAGCCGCATAAGATCATCGTGGTAGGCAACATCCAAGACCCAATGCAAACGGCTTTCAATTTCTCAATGTGCGCGAACCGCCTCGGCAAACTGTTTCGCGGACAATTGCGCCAATGAACGGTAAAAGCGTTGTTCAGAGCAGATTTTACCTTCGCACTCCGTAATATTTTCAACCCTGGCGAGCATGGGCCGGTCAGACCCATTGCCGCAGCTCAAGGCCGAATCCAGTTGCGGGTTCAGTTCGAGCAGGCGCGTATTCCGCCGATGCAAAAAAAACCGCCCAGAGGCGGTCTTTTTTGTGCTATTCCGAGGGAGTCTGCCCATGCGAACCTCGCCCCGTCGGCGGGAGTTGGTCGGGGTTGCGGAGGGCCCAGCGGAGTTGGCGGCAGACGCCGCGCCAGAGGTTGCATTCGCCGCTGGTCAGGAGGCTGCGGTTGAAGATTTTCTTAATATTCATCAGCCAGTGCTCGGGGTTGTCGGCGGGGAGGAAGCCAACGTGGATCAGCAGTTCGGAGAGGTCGTCGTACATGCCGGTCAGTTCGTCCTGCGGGGCCGGTTTCAGGGCCGGGGGCTCGGGTTCGCCCCCGGCGGCCACCAGGAGTTCATAGCCGATCAGGAGCACCGCCTGGGCCAGGTTCAGGGAGCTGGTCTCCGGGTCGTCCGTGGGGATGCGCAGCACTTTTTGGCAGCGGCGCAGGTCTTCGGTGGCCAGGCCCATGCGCTCGGGGCCGAACAAAATGGCGGTGCGGAGCGGTTCCGGCTCCCCGGCGGTCATCAGTTCCGCCGCCAATTGCCGGGGGGTGTAGAAGGGGCCGCGCCGGTTGCCCACCCGCGCCGTGGTGCCCACCACCAGGCCGTAGGGGGCCAGGGCCTCGGGCAATTCCTGAAAAACGGTCATCTCGTCCA
>JAITVE010000058.1 GCA_031285975.1 Candidatus Adiutrix sp.
GTGCCCAGCTGGGCCTGGGTGGCGCTCACGTCCGCCGTCAGCCGGGCCATCACCACCGGAGCCTCCATAGCGTGGACGGCCAGGGCGTAGATAATGGTGAAGGCGTGGGTCAGCACAAAAATGGCGAACACGGGGATGAGCAGTTTAATGGATTCCTTGACCCCGCGCAGGTTCATCAGGGTCAGCACCGCCACCCCGGCGAGGGCGATGGGCACCTTCCAGGCGGCCATCCAGGCGGGGAGCATACTCAGCAGAGCGTCCGCGCCGCTGGAAATGGAGAGCGCGATGGTCAGCACATAGTCGATAATTAAGGCGCAGCCGGAAAACATGCCCGCCCGCTTCGACAGCAGTTTGGAGGCCACAAAGTAGCCGCCGCCGCCGTTGGGGAAAAGCTCGATAATCTGCGAATAGCTGGCCGCGATGACGAACACCGTGACGGCGGTCATCAGCCCCACCAAAAGGGCCAGGATGCGGTGCTCACCCAGCACCGCGAAAGCCTCCAGCGGCCCGTAGCAGGACGACGACAGCCCGTCGGCCCCCAACCCCACCCAGGCGAAAAAAGCCACCAGGGACAGGCGGTGGAAGATGGAGCGGTCGGAGAGATCGACCTCCGCCCCGATGAACACATTTTTTATATATCGCGCGAAACTTTTTTTCTTAACAGTCATAGATAGCCATCCCTTTTTCCAGAGAAACAGCAAACTTATCTCACAATTAATACCATTGCGCAGCATTTGTCAAGCGCGGCGCATTCCGCGGAACGGCCTTATTTGGAATTTTTGGTACAGCGACCACTTCACGTGCCGTCATTCCGGCGAAGGCCGGTATGACGAAGCGGGGGCATGACATTTTTCCCAATGCGCTTGCCCTGCGTATCCCATACATCCCTCTTGCTTTTCCTCCGAGAAGAGGGCACAATAGGCCCCAATGACATATGACCGTAGTTGGGGTTTATAAGCCATGACCATATACCGCACCGGCCTGGACGTCGGGTCCACCACCATTAAGATAGTGGTCACCGACGAAGAACGCCGGACTCTTTTCAGCCTGTATCAGCGGCATTACTCAGAAGTGCGCCGAACCATTGTGGAAGCGCTCCTGGCCGCAGCGGAAAAATTCGAGGGGCAATCCACCACCCTGGCCGTGGCCGGGAGCGGCGGCATTTCGGCGGCCCGCTGGCTGGGCGCGGAATTCGTGCAGGAAGTGGTGGCCGGGGCCGAGGCCGTGCGCCGCTATCTGCCGCAAACCGACGTGGCCATTGAGTTGGGCGGCGAAGACGCTAAACTGACCTTCTTCGATTCCGGCATCGACCAGCGCATGAACGAAACCTGCGCGGGCGGCACCGGGGCCTTCATCGACCAGATGGCTTCCTTCCTCCGCACCAACCCGCCGGGGCTCAACGAACTGGCCAAATCAGCCCGCACCATCTATCCCCTGGCCGCCCGCTGCGGCGTGTTCGCCAAAACAGACATCCTGCCCCTCTTAAACGAAGGCGCGGCCCGGGAGGACATTGCCGCCTCCATTTTTCAGGCGGTGGTGGATCAAACCATCGGCGGCCTGGCCTGCGGGCGGGCCATTAAGGGGCGGGTGGATTTTCTGGGCGGCCCGCTCCACTTTTTGTCGGAACTGCGGGCGCGCTTTGTGGAGACCCTGAAGCTGACGGATTCCGTCTGCCCGGACGACGCCCAGCTTTTCGTGGCCCTGGGCGCGGCCCTGGTTTCGGCGGAACTGCCCCCGGCCCCGTTCAGCCACTGGGCCGAGCGGGCCCGGGCCCTGGCCGCCGCCGACCTGCCCCCGGAAATCGAGCCCCTGCCGCCCCTCTTCGCGGAGCCCGCCCAGTTGGAAGAATTCCGCGCCCGCCACGCCGCTGCCCGCCTCCCCAGGGCCGGGTGGCCGGAAGAAGGCGGGGTTTTCCTGGGGCTGGACGCGGGCTCCACCACCACAAAGTTAGTGGCCCTGGATACCGAAGGCCGTTTGCTCCACTCCTTTTACGGGCACAACCAGGGCAACCCCCTGCAATCCGTGCTCACGGCCCTGGACGGGTTTTACGAAGCCCTGCCGCCTCAGCTGACCGTGCTGCGGGCGGGGGTGACGGGTTACGGCGAGGGCCTCATCCGGGCCGCCCTGGGGGTGGATTTGGGCGAGGTGGAAACCGTGGCCCACTACCGCGCCGCCGCCTTTTTCGCGCCCGAGGTCAGCTTTATTGTTGATATCGGCGGGCAGGACATCAAGTGCCTGTCCATCCGCAACGGGGTTATCGACCGCCTGATGCTCAACGAGGCCTGCTCCTCGGGCTGCGGCTCCTTTTTGGAAACCTTTGCCCGCACCCTGGAAATGGACGCGCAGAGTTTTGCCGCCGCCGCCCTCGCCGCCGCCCGGCCCGTGGATTTGGGCAGCCGCTGCACGGTCTTCATGAACTCCAAGGTCAAGCAGGCCCAGAAGGAAGGGGCCCCGGTGGGGGACATTTCCGCCGGGCTCTCCTACTCCGTGGTGCGCAACGCCCTCTACAAAGTCATTCGCATCGGCCGCCCCGAAGATTTGGGGGACAAGGTGGTGGTGCAGGGCGGCACCTTTTTTAACGACGCCGTGCTCCGCGCCTTTGAGCTCTCCATCGGCCGCGAAGTGGTGCGCCCGGACATTGCCGGTCTCATGGGGGCCTTCGGCATGGCCCTCCTGGCCCGCGAAGCTTTTTACGATGTCGAGGCCTCAGGCAGCGACCGGCAGCCCTCCGCCATCATAAGCCACGACAGCATAAAAAACTTCAGCGTGACCGCGCGGAACACCCGCTGCAAGGGCTGTGAAAACCACTGCCTCTTGACCGTCAACCGCTTTTCCGACGGCCGCTCCTTTGTTTCCGGCAACCGCTGCGAACGCGGCGCGAGCGCCGGGGCCGAAGCCCGGCCCGGCGAGGCGCAGCCCCCGGCTGAGTTCAACGAACTGCCGAACCTCTTCAAGTGGAGTTTATCCCGGCTGTTCGAGAACTACCGGCCTCTGGCACCCTCCGAAGCCCGCGCCACGGTGGGCATCCCCCGCGCTTTGGGGCTCTATGACAATTACCCCTTCTGGTTCACCTTCTTCCACAGCCTGGGGCTGCGGGTGGAACTGTCGCCCCCGTCGTCAAAGAAGCTGTTCAACAAAGCGCTGGAAACCATCCCCTCCCAGACGGTCTGCTACCCGGCCAAACTGGTGCACGGCCACGTGCTGGACTTGGTGAAGCGGCGGCCGGATTTCATCTTCTTCCCCTGCCTGCCCCTGGATATGCCCGCGCCCTACGCCACCGACAACCGCTACAACTGCCCCCTGGTGGGCAGCTACGGCGAGGTCATCCGCCTGAACCTGGACGCGCTGCGCGACCGGAACGTGCCCTTCGTCTCCCCCTTCCTCGACCTTTCGTCCCCGCCCAAGCTGGAAAAGCGGCTAGTCCAGGAACTGCATTTCTTAAAACTCTCCCGCGCCGAAGTCCGCCGGGCTTTGGAAGCCGCCTATCAGGAGCAGTCCGCCTACCGCCGCGACCTCCACCAGGCCGGCGACCGCGCCCTGGAATATCTGGCCAAGGGCGGCGGCAGCGGGGTCATCCTGGCCGGGCACCCCTACCACCTCGACCCGGAAGTGCACCACGGCATCCCCGACGTCATTGCCGCCAACGGCCTGGCCGTCCTCAGCAGCGACTCGGTGGATCATCTGGCCCCCAACGGTTTCAAGCTGCGCATGGTGGACCAGTGGATTCCCCATTC
>JAITVE010000063.1 GCA_031285975.1 Candidatus Adiutrix sp.
AAGCAACCCTGCATCCCCAAATACACCCCCGAGCAGCGGGCCGCCCTGGCCATTGCCCGGGGCGGGGACATGCCGCCGGATGAATGCCTGCCCGTGCCCCAGGCCGCGCCCCGCGTGGCCCTGAACATTTTGTTTGAATTTGACCGGGACGTGCTGACTCCCCGCGCCAGCTACACCCTCAACGTGCTGGGCCAGGCCATGACCTCGCCGGAACTGGCTGAGGCCGTCTTCCAGCTTGAGGGCCACACCGACGCCGTGGGCGGCTTTGCCTATAACATGGATCTTTCCCGCCGCCGGGCCAACGCCGTGCAGCGTTATTTGATGGAAAATTTCGACATCCCCTCCAGCCGCCTGGTGCCCGTGGGCATGGGCGAGACCACCCCGCTCCCCAACATCGACCCCGAGGACGGCCGCAACCGCCGCGTGGAAGTGGTCAACATCTCCGCCGGGCAAACCATGACCATGCCCAGCAATGATTACCGCGACCTGCCGCCCGATCCCTACCGGGGGCCGGGGCAATAATATAAGATTTCAACTGTCAGGGTAACTTCATTTGAAATTTTTGGTATAGCGCCGCCTCCCCGTGCCGTCATTCCGACGAAGGCCGAACCCATGCCTTTCTCTTGGTGCCGCCGACTATGCCGATTATTGCCCCCACCCCTCCTTGCATCCGCAATAAAGAAGCTGGTAAAACGGCCGCAAAACCGCTATTATAAAGCACGATGCAGCAGTGAAAATCATTGCGGCGATCCGGGCGGAAGGCCGCCCCTCGAAGGTGGAGCGTGGATACAATGACTGAAGCACAGAAGCGGCCTGCGGCGGGACAGGCGGCCCATGAACTAGTGAGCCCGCGGGATCGCCGCCTGATACTGGCCATGGCCATGAGCGGCAGCCTGTTGGGCAACATAGGCTTCACCGGCCTGAACCTGGCCCTGCCGGGCATGGAGCGGGAACTGAGCCTTTCGGCCGCCCTTTTGGGCTGGGTGCCCCTGAGCATGTTCATGGCCATGGCCGCCGTGGCCGCGCCGGGCGCGAAGCTGGCCGATATTTTAGGCCGCCGCCGCACCACCATCGCCGCCCTCATCGTCAGCCTGGTCGGCCTGGCCATCAGCGCCCTGGCCTGGGACGCGGCGGGGGTGCTCTTCGGCCGGGTGCTGGCCGGGCTGGGGGTGGCCATGGTGTTCACCAACGCCACCTCAATGGTCACGTCAGTGCATCCGCCGCAGATGCGGGGCCGGGTGCTGGGCTACACCATCGCTTCGGTCTATTTGGGCCTGAGCCTGGGGCCGGTGGTCTGCGGCTATTTGGTGGGCTGGTTCGGCTGGCGTTCGGTTTTCTGGCTGAGTTTCGCGGGCTTTATCCCGCCGCTGGCGCTGATTCTCCCGGTGCGGGTGGAGCAGCGCCCGGCGCAGGGGCAGAAGCTGAACGGGCTCAGTTCGTTTCTGTGGGTGGCCTCGGTGCTGTGCCTTTTTTTCGGCCTGCCGAACATCACCCACCTATTGCCCGGCGGCCCAATTATGGTCGCGGTGGGGCTCGTTTTGGCCTGGGGCTATGTGCGGCACAGCCTGACCAGCGAAAACCCGGTGCTGGACGTGCGCCTGTTCACCGCCAGCCGCCGGTTCGCCTTTTCCTCGCTGGCCTCCTTCATCAGCTATTGCGCCTCAATGGGCACGGGCTTCATCCTGAGCCTGTATTTGCAATACACCAAGGGCCTGCCCACGGCCACCGCCGGGCTGCTGCTGGTGGCCCAGCCGGTCTTCATGACCATCCTGACCCCCTTCGCCGGGCGGCTCTCCGACCGGGTGGACGCGGGGCTCATGGCTTCCTTCGGCATGGGGGTGCTCTGCGTCACCACCGTGCTGCTGGCCGTGTTCCTAACCCCTGAAGCCTCGCTCACGCTTTTCATCGTGCTGTCGATGCTGTTGGGCCTGGGTTTCGCGGTGTTCAGCGCGCCGAACTCCAACGCCATCATCGGCTCGGCCCCGCCGGGCCAGGTGGGCCAGGCTTCGGGCATTCTCACCGCCGCCCGCCTCTGCGGCCAGGTGTTCAGCATTTCCCTGACCACCCTCATCTTCACGGTGGTCATCGGCCCCGGCGAAATCACGCCCGACCGCTACCCGGCCTTTATGGAGGCGGCCACCCTCTGCCTGACCATTTTTGCCCCCATCATGTTCATCGGCATCCTGGCCTCCCTGGCACGGGGAAAGAGGGACGCATGACCCGGATTCTCTTTTTGGGCGACATTTTTGGCAAACCGGGCCGCCAGGCGGTGCGCGAACTGTTGCCCGGCCTGGTGGGGCGGGAAGACATTGACCTGTGCCTGGCCAACGGCGAAAACGCTTCCGGCGGCTTGGGGCTGAACCCCGAGGAAGCCCGCGAACTTTTGGACATGGACGTGGCCGTGCTCACCGGCGGCAACCACACCTTCCGCTACCGCGCCATTTACCGGATGCTGGACGACGACCGCCGCCAGGTGCGCCCGGCCAACTATCCCCCGCCCTGCCCCGGACGCGGCTGGACGATGGCCGAGACCCCCGGCGGCGTGAAAGTGGCGGTGGGCAACGTTATGGGCCGGGTGTTCATGAACCTGGCCCTGGACTGCCCCTTCCAGGCCTGCGACCGTATGCTGGGGGAAATGGCCGCCGCCGGGGCCCAGATCACCATTTTTGATTTCCACGCCGAAGCCACCAGCGAAAAGCGGGCCCTGGCCTGGCACCTCGACGGCCGGGCCGGGGCCGTGCTGGGTACCCACACCCACGTGGCCACGGCCGACGCGGAAATTTTGCCCGGCGGCCTGGCCTTCCAAACCGACCTGGGCATGTGCGGCCCGCACCAGTCCATCATCGGCATGAGCCGGGAAAGCGTGATGCCCACCTTCCTCAGCGGCCGCCCCAGCCGCTTCGAACAGGCCACCAAAGGGGGCAGGCTCAACGGGGTTATCATCGACTTTGACGAGGCGGGCCGGGCCACCGCCATCCGGCGGGTTGAGTTGGCGCGCTGCTGAGGATCAGTTCATGAACAACTTGTACGTTTCCTGTTATTCCTGAACTGATCCTGAGGGCATTAACAGGTATTTATAGGCGCCGCTGTCCCCCCTTCCGCGACATACCATAAAATCCTTGCCGAATGGGGGGTGAGCGTGATATGCTAATTATTTAATGGGGTTATGAAACGCCTCCCCGCCAACGCGCCGCCATAAGCCCCGAGCCCCCGGTCTCCAGAGGATAGCCAGTGTATGCGAAGAAAAACTGACCTCAATATAACGCCGCCGCAAGTGCCCGCCGAGGAAGCCCAGGAAGAACTGGCGCACTCCTACGCGGTGGCCAAACGGCTCCTGCCCTTCCTGGCCAAGCGCGGCATCCCGGCCACCCCCAAGAATTACCGCATTTTTTACGACTACCTGCTCTACACCAACCCGGCCCTCAACAAAACCATCAACGAACTTTTGGACAATAGCGCCAAGTTCTACAGCCGCCTTTCCAACACCATTTACGACCACTTCTATTCCAACGAAG